>JAJZHV010000037.1 GCA_021804345.1 Pseudomonadota bacterium
CTGGATTTGCGATAGAGGGCCCCGCCGCTCACGGCGCTCACGAAATGCCCAATCAATCCCGCAGCCAGACTGGCTTCAAACAGCACAGGGGCCTGACAGGTCTGCAATTGACGGGCCTTCAGTCGCCGCACGGTCCGCTCCCCGGCGCGCTGTCCCACACTGTGGGGCGACTCCAGATCCAGCGGATCGCGGGTGGTGGTGTACCAGTAATCCCGCTGCATGCCGTCACCCTTGCCGGCAATGACAGAACAACTGACACCATGACTGGAGCCCGCGAACCCCCCCATAAACCCCAGGGTGTTGCCATAGGCAAACTGGGATTGCTGGGTATACACCGTGGCCCCTTCGGAATTGGTGATGCGCCGGTCATGGGCCAATGCGGCGGCCTCGCATTCCTGGGCCTGCAGGATGGCTTGCTCCACAGTCAGATCCCAGGGGTAAAACAGCGCCGGATCGGGCAGATCATTGCGCGCCAGAAGAGCCGGTTCGGCCAAGCCGGAAAAGGGGTCCATGGCCGTGTGCCGGGCAATGCTCACAGCCTTTTCCACCGTGTCACGCAAGGCGCCAGGAGAAAAATCGGAACTGCTGGCATGCCCCCGTTGCTGGCCAAAAAACACCGTGATGCCGATATCCTTGTCCCGGTTGTATTCAATGGTTTCCACCTCGTCCAGGCGCACATTCACGGAAAAACCGCTACCTTCACTGGCATCGGCCTCGGCGGCGTGGGCCCCACAACGGCGGGCATGATCTAGGGCATCCCGAACCAGAGAACGGAGATAATCCTGCGTATAGGAAAAGGGCTGTTGGTCTGACACGGGCGCATCCATGAAGATTGAATCCGGTATCATAGCAACATTGATCGTCCGATGGAAAAGCCGTGACCTCCGAAGAACTCCCCAGCAAATCCCAGCGCAAGCGCGATATGCATGCATTGCAAAGTCTGGGACAGGCGCTCTCCGAACTGAGTTCGGAACGCATTCGCGCTCTGCAACTGCCCGACACCCTGCAACAGGCCCTGCTGGACAGCAAAAACCTGCGAGCCCATGGCGCACTGCGGCGCCAGATGCAGTACATCGGACGCCTCATGCGCACGGTGGATCCAGCCCCTTTGCAAGACTATCTGGACCAGTTGACGGGCACCTCCCGCGCCGCCACCGCCGCGTTGCACGACACCGAGCGTTGGCGCGCACGCATGCTGGAGGACATGACCGTGGTGGATGAATTTGTCGCCAGTCATCCCCAGGCCGATCGGCAACAATTACGCCAGTTGGTGTTGGGCGCACAACGCGAGCGCGCCACCTGCAAGCCCCCGCGTCAATTCCGGGCGCTCTTTCGCACCTTGTCGCACCTGCTAGAGCCCGTCCGGGGCCCCAACCCTGAGGAAAACATGCCACCGGAGCCGCAATGAGCACCTGGGAACCCCTGCGCGTAGGGCTGCTTTCCATCAGTGACCGGGCTGCACGGGGTCAATACGAGGATGCAGGCTTACCGGCCTTGCGCCAATGGCTGGAACAAACCCTCCTCAACCCTCTCCAGATCGAGTCGCAACTGATCCCCGACGAACAAAACCTGATCGAGCACCATCTGCGCCGTCTGGCGGACCATTGTGCCTGCTCGCTGATTCTCACCACGGGGGGTACCGGGCCCTCGCCGCGAGATGTCACCCCCGAGGCCACACTGGCCGTGGCCGACAAGATTCTTCCCGGATTCGGCGAACAAATGCGTGCCCACAGCCTGCACTACACTCCCACCGCCATCCTGTCCCGCCAAGTGGCCGTCATTCGTGGACGCTGCCTGATTGTCAACCTGCCCGGGCAACCCAAGGCCATTCAGGAAACCCTGGACGGCATTTTTGCTGCGGTGCCTTATTGCCTGGAGCTGATTGGCGCCCCCTATGTGGACACCGATCCGGCGCGCCTTCGGTCCCATCGGCCTCGATCGGCTCAACGGCCGCCACCGGCTCCGGTGGCCGAACCCACTGCGCCCAACTGCGGGAAGGCCGCAGATTAACTAGGCACGGCTGGCTCAAACCCTTCCCACCTTCTGATTAAGGATAAACCCCATGTCTTTGCTCCCCGCGCTGGAACTCAGCACCCATGCCACCCCCGATGCCAGCATTCTCTGGCTGCACGGACTGGGCGCCGACGGGCATGATTTCGTTCCGGTGGTCAAAGAATTGCAACTGCCCGACACCCTGCGCCTGCGCTTCATCTTCCCCCACGCGCCCCTGCAGGCTGTAACCATCAACAATGGCCTGGTGATGCGCGCCTGGTATGACATTCGCTTCAACGGGTTGCAACGGGAAACAGACGATGCCGGGGTGTTGCGCTCGGTCGCTGCCGTCAACGCCCTTGTCGAGCGCGAAACATCTCGCGGTATCGCCACTTCCAGAATCCTGTTGGCGGGATTCTCTCAAGGAGGCGCTGTGGTATTGACTGCCGGCACCCGCTATCCCGAAACCTTGGGCGGCATTCTGGCCCTTTCCACATACCTGCCTTTGGCTGAGCAACTGACGCAGCACGCCAGCACGGCCAATCAGCACATTCCCATTTTCATGGCCCATGGCACCCAGGACAACGTCATCCCTCTCAGCCTGGCCGAAACCTCACGCCAGGCACTCACCCAGGCAGGGTATCCGGTGCAATGGCAGGCCTATCCCATGGCGCATCACTTGTGCCAGGAAGAAATCGAAGCTATTTCCCGCTGGATTCAGACCGTACTTACTGACGATAGGCCGACGTCACACCCGTGACACCCTGTAACGCCTTGAGCGCACGGGCCAACTGGTCCAGGGACCCAATTTGAACCGTAAAGCGCATGCGGGCGCGGTCGCCCCTCGACTGAGTGTTGACGGCCGTGACATTGATATGCTCCCGGGTGAAGGCCTCGGAAATGTCGCGCAACAAGCCTTGCCGATCCAGCGCATCTACCGCCACGTCCACACTGAATAGGCCATTGGTCGTGCCCCCCCAGGCAGCGGGAATCATCCGTTGCCATTGGCTGGTGGTAAGGGCTGCTAGGCTGCGACAGTTGGCGCGATGAACACTGACCCCGCGCCCACGGGTCACAAAACCGACAATCGGTTCTGGCGGCACAGGCTTGCAGCATTTAGCCATGAAGGTGGCAATATTGGTGACCCCCAGTACCAGCACGCCACTCTGCCCGGTTTCCTGGGCAGGGCGCAAGGGGGGCGCCTGGGAAGGAGCCAGAGCAGGAGAGGCAGAGGGGGGCGTGACCAGCGCCTCGATTTGACGTTGGGACAGGTCGCCACGCGCCAGAGCAACCCATAATTCTTCCGCTTTGGAATACCCGGACTGGGCTGCCAGGCGTTCCACGTTATGCTGCCCCTGTCCCAGACGTGCTAGGATTTTTTCCAGCAGCAATCGCCCTTGAGCAATATCCTCTTCCAGATGCTGTTGTTTGAACCATTGCCGAACCTTGCTCAAGGCCCGAGCGCTTTTCAGGTAACCATATTCCGGATTCAGCCAATCCCGACTGGGCCCTCCCTGGCGCACCGAGATGATCTCCACCCGTTGGGCATTCTGCAGGGGATGATCCAGCGGCGTCATCACTCCATCCACTTTGGCCCCGCGACAGCGATGCCCTAATTCGGTATGCACATGGTAGGCAAAATCCAGAGCCGTGGCACCGCGGGGTAAATCGATGATGCGTCCCTGGGGGGTGAATACATAGATGATTTCTTCGGCAGGAGGCGGCGTACTGCTTGCCAGAGGGGCGCGCGACACTTCCTTTTGCCATTCCAGCATCTGGCGCAACCAGGCCACACGCTCATCAAAGTAACGATCCGCACGTGCACCCTCTTTGTAGCGCCAGTGAGAGGCGATTCCCAATTCGGAGTCGCGATGCATTTCGGCGGTACGTATCTGAATTTCTACCGCCTTCCCCTCGGGGCCAATGACGGCCGTATGCAAGGAGCGATAGTTGTTTCCCTTGGGACGAGCAATGTAGTCATCAAACTCGCCCGAAATGGGCGTCCAGAGTTGATGCACCAAACCCAGCACGGTGTAGCATTCACGAATCTCCCGCACAATGACGCGCACCGCACGAATGTCGTGGAGTTCGTCAAACCCCAGATTTTTGGCCCGCATTTTCTTGACGATACTGAAAATATGCTTGGGGCGCCCCTGAATCTGGCCATCGACGCCATTGGTCCGAAGTTCCCGATCTAGGGTCTGGATCAACTGCTGGATGTAGCGTTCCCGGTCCACCAACCGTTCATCCAGGCGTTGGGCAATTCCCTTGTAGGTGTCGGGTTCGATGCTGCGAAAGGACAGGTCTTCCAGCTCCCATTTCAGAAACCATACCCCCAGACGATTGGCTAAGGGTGCATATAAATCCATGGTTTGCTGGGCCAGCGCCCGTTGTTCGGCAAGGTCGCGCTCGGCAACGGTCCGCATCAGCCAAACCCGCTCCGCCAGGGCCACGATGACGACCCGAATGTCCTGCGCCATCGCCAGCAACAGCTTGCGAACACCCTCCAGGCGCCGGGTCTCCTGGGCCTCGGGGGCGTTGATACCCAGAATGGCCTCGAGCGTGGTATCGATACGGTGAAGATCGGAGACGATGGCCGCCACGTCGGGATCGAATCGTTGGGAAAGCTGCATCCGCTCCAGTTCCGGCCAAGGCAAAGCCCGAAGCAGGGCCACCACGATACAGGCAGGATGCGCTTCGAGATCACTGAGCAAACGCGCCGTGGTCATGGCCCGTTGCAACAGTTCGGAGTCGGTGTCGGAGGTCGGTTCGCGCTCGGTGATCCGAGCAAAGGCCTGCTCGATGAGGATTGCATCCGGCTGCAGGTAGCGGGCATTGAGCCCCAAACCGGTCAGGCCGTGGTCGGCACGTGGCGCCGTCTCGTGAGTGCGTGAAACCATATCCGCAAATTTACCTCAAGTTGCGCCCGGAAGATAGAGACCTGCTCCTTCAGTCGACAGTACACGCCTGTGCTCCGGATGTTGTTGAGAATGCCGCACCACAGAGGCCAGAGGGTATTTAGGGCTCAATCATCCGTGCAGGCCCCCACCAATAATGCGCAAAGCGCGCGCGCTCGGTACTGAGCCGAATGTGCTGCTGCACCACCTCCACGTACAATGCACCGTCCAGATCGGTACGTAGCCAGCGGGTGGCTTCCTGTTCATACCGGGCGACCACTTGCGGAGCCGGATGCCTGAAATGATTGTGAAATCCCACCGCAAACAACACCCAGCGCGGCGCTACTGCGGCGATGAACGCTGCACTGGAGGAGGTTTTGCTGCCATGATGGGGAGCAATCAGGACCTCGGCGGATAACTGCTGAGGCGCTCGGGCAAGCAGTGCCTGTTCGCTCTCGATTCCGATATCAGCGGGCAAGAGCAGGTGCTTGCCCTGCACGCTGATGCGCAATACACAACTGTGATCGTTGTGCTGTCGCCCTTGATCCTGCAAGGCCGGTTCCAGGGGGTGCAGAATGGCAAAGGAGACGCCATCCCATTCCCAATGCTGCCCAGCAAAACAGGGCAGTGCACGGGAAACCCGTTGCTGCAGGGGATGGTTTGAAGGCAAGGAGGACAGCATCCAGTCCGTGCCCATTTGCTGCAACAGGGAAGAAGCGCCACCGCTGTGATCCAAATCCTGATGACTGACCACCAAGCCATCCAGATGAGTCACCCCCAAGGCCCGCAGGGCCGGCAAAATCACCCGCGTGCCAGCATCGCTGAAACGGCCATAGCGCGGCCCCGTATCGTACAACAGGGTGTGCTGATGGGTTTGAATGATCACTGCCAGACCTTGCCCCACATCCAGCACCACCATACGCAAGCCAGTGGGCTCGGGCCGGGGCGCCGGGGCCAGAATGAGGGCCAGCAAACCAGTGCAACCCGCAAGGCGTCCGGGCCATCCCGCCGGTGCCAACCAAAACAATAGGCCTAACATGCCCACCCCCAACAAGCCCGGAGCAGGCAGTGGCGTATACCAAACCGCCCCCGACCATTGCCCCAGCCAGTGCAAATACGCAGCCACTGCGGCAAACAGGGCATGGGCCCCGGACAAGGCCCAGCCCAACCCCGGTATCACCCCCAGCAAGGCCAGTGGAACCACCCCCAAACTCACCACGGGAATGGCCACGGCATTAGCCAGAGGCGATACCAGCGACACCTGACCAAACAGATAGATCAGCAAAGGAACCATGGCCCAAGTGGCCACCCATTGGGTGTGTAGGCTCTCGCGCCACGCGGCGAGAGAACCTACCCGCTGGGCTCCGGCATACATCAGCAGGGCCACTGCACCGAAGGACAACCAGAACCCCACCGCCAAGGGTGCCCAGGGATCCACTAACAGGGTGAGGGACAGGGCCATGAGCAAAACCAGATGCGTTGGCGCCGGGCGTTGGGCAAAGCGGGTGAGCGTAACCGTGGCAATCATATACAGGGTACGCTGAGTGGGCACCGAGAAACCCGCCAGCAGGGCATAGGCCCAACCCGCCAGCAGCGTGGTCACCCAGCGCACCCGCACAGAAGGCCAGAAACAGCCCACGATCCTGGCCACCAGACCCGCCAACAGGGTGATATGTAGTCCGGAAATACTGATGAGATGGCCCACCCCGGTGCTCCAGAACAGCGGCCATGCCTGCTGGGGAATCCCTGATTGATCGCCCACCACCAGGGCCACCAACACGCCAGCCCAGGGTTTTTGGGGAAGTTGAGACTCGATCCGTTGCCGGATCAGATCTCGCAATTGTTCCACCCAAAGCCGTGGACGTATTCCCTGCAGGCCCTCTGGGGGATGCAGAGAGCGATTGTCCGCTCCCGGGACAATGGTTCCTGTGGCCCGGATTCCCTGCATGAAAGACCAGGTTTCCAGGTCGAATCCGCCGGGGTTGATCTGCCCATGGGGCGACTTCAAACGCACCCAGAGATGCCAGCGTTGACCGGGGTGAAAGCGCGGAGGCGGGACAGAGGGCTCAGTCTGCACTGCTGCTTCGGCTTGGCCCGGATCGGGCGTAAACCAGGCCAGGGACAATATCTCCGGAACTCCCGCCGGGGCCGGTTCAGGGCGAAACAAAATGCGCTCTCCCTGACCTATGGGTTGGGACAACTGCTCCACCTCTCCATCTAGGGCCAGTACTTTGCCTTCCCAGCGGGGGGATAAGGCGCTGGTCATCAACCACAGGGCACGTTCATGGGCCAGCACCAACCCCAGCACCAACCCCAACATCCCTAGTAGCGGGCGCATCCGGTAACGGCGCCAGGCCCAGCCCAGAAGGACACAGAAAACCGCCCCCAGGCCCAATACCCACTGCGCAGACCAAAGCCGGGGGCTAGCCTGCAACAGGAGCGTACCAATACAAAACCCACTGAGAAAAAGCGACATGAAGGCAGCATGGCGCGGTTACCCCGAGGCGTGGGCACAAACAGCCGGAATTTTTTTGGTATTGGGAACTTCCTGTCAGGATTGGCGGCGGGGCACTCAGCGCCCCCGTCCAGACCCCAGATTACAGTGGGTGCAGCAGACCATCCACCAACCGGTAACGCACGTCCGCACGCGCCGCCAGTTCCAGATCATGCGTCACCATGACCAGCCCCGCACCCCGTTCGCGGTTGAGTTGCAGCATCAAATCAAACACCTGACGGGCCGTGTGCCGATCCAGATTTCCGGTTGGCTCGTCCGCCAGCAGCAACGCCGGTCGGGCCACCAGCGCCCGGGCTACGGCCGCGCGCTGGCGTTCGCCGCCAGAGAGCTCGGCCGGACGATGGTGCAGACGATGCCCCAGACCCACCGCCTGCAACAATTCCCTGGCTGGTGCCTGGGCCAGGGTTTCGGTCACACGGCCAATACGCAGGGGCATGGCCACATTTTCCAGGGCACTGAACTCGGGCAACAAATGATGAAACTGGTAGACGAAACCCAGGGCTTGATTGCGCAGGACGCCCACTCGCCGCTCCGGCAGTCGGGCCAGATCCTCACCCTGCAGCAGTACCTTACCCGAGGTGGGACGATCCAGCCCGCCCAGCAGGTGCAGCAGCGTGCTTTTGCCGCTGCCCGAGGACCCAACGATGGCCACATGTTCGCCCGAGCGCACCTGCAGGTCGATGTGGGAAAGCACCGGGACCGCACGCTCGCCTTGGTCAAATACTTTTGACAGGGCCTGACACTCCAGAATCGGAGAGGGGCGCACAGAGCCCTGCGGGTCCGGCACCGGCACATGGGGCTTATTCATAGCGCAAAGCCTCGGCCGGTTGAATGCGCGACGCGCGATAACTGGGGTAGAGAGTAGCCAGCAAGGTCAAAAGGACAGAGGTCAAGGTAATCACGCCCACATCACCCCACTCCAGACGGGAGGGCAGTTCGGAAATGAAATAGACCTGGGGCGACAAAAAATGAACGCCGAAGGTTTTTTCGATGAAGGGGACGATCACGTGAATGTTCAAGGCGGTGAGCACCCCCAGCAATGCGCCCAGCGCTGTGCCCAGCAATCCGATCAGGGCTCCCTGAATGACAAAAATTTGCATGATGCTAGCGGGCGAGGCCCCCAG
>JAJZHV010000038.1 GCA_021804345.1 Pseudomonadota bacterium
ATGAAGCGGCCGGATCACCAGTAGGAGACGCCTGCTCCTGCTCCTCTGCCGGCGCATAGGGAAAAGGAAAGCCGCCAAACATGGTGCGCGCCTGCTTTTGCATTCGGTTTTGCATATCCACAAACAACTGGGTGCTCTGTTCCAGATAATTGCCCATCAAACCCTGAAGCGCTGGAGCCTGGGCATCGAGAAACTGCTTCCAGACGTCGCTATTGACCTTGTTGGCGCCTTCTCCCGAACCTGCAAGAGCAACAGACTGTTCATGCATTTTTTTCTGGATATCCACAAAACTCTGCAAACCCTTCTCCAGGTAGTTGCCCATCAGGCCCTGCATGGTGTTGCCATAGGAACGAATCATTTGAGACAACATATCGCAGGTAAACAGCGGCGCCACGCCCGATTCTTCTTCCAGAATGATCTGCATCAGGATGCTGCGCGTCAGATCCTGGTTGGATTTTGCGTCTACGACCTGAAATTCCGAATGTTCCAGAACCAGTTTCTTGATTTCGATCAAGGTGATATAGCTACTAGTCTGGGTGTCGTACAGGCGACGGTTAGGGTATTTTTTGATCAGGCGAACCGGTTGAGTCATGAATCATGTCCCTTAAAATGATTTGTGCATCACATCATGGTAGTGCTATGCTTTGCACAACTACGTCCGCTTATTCTATCACGTTTCACTGTTAAAACAGCTGCTTATTGCCTCTTGCGCAGCGCGTTAATTTTTTTTATTGCATTGCACAAAAAAATGTTGACAAGTGGGGTTTGATTCTGTAGATTTGGAATTGTTGCGACGCAGCATCACCGTTCGCCAAAACCGGAAACCCCATTTAAACGCCTTTTGCAGGAGTGTTAAAACATGTACAACATGCCCGAACAAGCAACCGAGCTAAACAAAACCGCCCTGAACGCGGCGCTACAGTTGGCCAAGATTTCTCTGGACACCACCGAACGCCTGGTTGGATTGCATCTGGAAGCCAGCAAAGCCAGTTTTGCTGACGCCAGCAACACCTTGCGCTCTATCACCGAATCTCGCGACCCCCAAGCCATGCTTGATCTGCGCGGCAAACTGACCGAAAAGAACGTAGAAAAGATCACCGCCTACTCGCGCAGCCTGTATGACGTTGCAGCCCACGCTCAAGCCCAGATTTCCGCCCTGCTGGAAGGACAAGTCGCCGAATGGAATCAGTCGGTTGCCACGCAAATCGACAATGCTGTCAAGTCCGCTCCTGCTGGTGCCGATGTGGCCATCGCAGCAGTCAAGTCCACCGTGGCCGCTACCACTGCTGCCCTGGACGGCGTCACCAAGACCGCCAAGCAAGTGGCCAACTTTGCTGATGCCAGCGTCAAGGCTACTGTGGACGCTGCCAGTGCAGCCATGAAACCCGCAGCCTAAAGCACAACAGGCTCGCTAACGTCTCCTCCTCCTTTATTGCAAAGGTTCCCTTTCGATAAAGGCTTCAACCCGCAGTGAAAGCTGCGGGTTTTTTTTATCCTCTGCAACAGGACCTATCTGCCAAGCGAAGGCACTCAATACATGTGCTGTCCGCCATTGATGGAAATGTTGGCTCCGGTAATGAAAGCGGCCTCGTCCGAAGCCAGATAAACGATCAACCCAGCCACTTCCTCCGGCCGTCCCAACCGCCCCACAGGAATCTGGGGCAAAATCTTGGCATCCAGAATATCCTGAGGGATCGCCATGACCATTTTAGTGCCAATATACCCGGGGGAAATAGTGTTGACCGTCACGCCCTTGCGCGCCACCTCCAAAGCCAGGGCTTTGGTAAAGCCGTGCATCCCAGCCTTGGCCGCGGCATAATTGGTCTGACCGAAAGCCCCTTTCTGTCCATTGACGGAAGAGACATTAATGACTCGCCCCCAACCCCGCTCCACCATGCCGTCCACAAAAGGCTTACTCATGTTAAAGACGCTGTTGAGATTGGTATTGATCACTGCGTCCCAATCCACTTTGGTCATTTTTTTAAAGGTCATATCGCGCGTAATGCCAGCATTATTGACCAACACGTCCACCGGGCCCACTTCTGTCATGACCTGATGGGCCATGCGCGCGCAGTCTTCTGCATCGCCCACATCCGCAGAATATGCGCGAAAGGCATATCCCCGTTGCTTCATGCTCTCCAGCCAACTGTCTGCGTTCTTGTTGTTGGGTGAATAGGTGGTCACCACCGTATAGCCCAGATCAGCCAGCTTGACGCAAATGGACTCGCCCAGACCGCCCATCCCGCCAGTTACCAAAACGATGCGATTTTTCATAATGCCGGTTCTCCCCTCTCCTTGTTGTAATCGTGATTAAACTGCAAGCGCCCCGTCAGGGCCTAGCAACGCGCCTTGACATACCGCCCGGGGGCCTCTTCGATGGGGTGATAACGCGCATTGCCCAATTGTGTGGGAGCCGGAATCCGTTGGGGATTTTGTTGCTCAAGCCATTGCGACCAGCGCACCCACCAACTACCCGGCACCGAAGTCGCACTTGACATCCACTCCTCCGCGCTGCCGCCCAACTGAGAACCCGTCCAGTAATTCCGTTTGTTTTTGGAAGCCGGGTTGATGGAACCGGCAATATGCCCGCTGGCCCCTAGGACGAACTCGATGGGGCCGGAAAACAGATGCGTGGTTTCATAGGCTGACTTCCAGGGAACGATATGGTCTTCACGCGCCGCAAACACAAAGGCCGGAGTCTTGATGTTCCCCAGATTGACGAGGTGCCCTGCCACATTCAGGGCATTGGGCTTGCACAACTCGTTTTGCAGATACAGGTGACGCAAGTACCAGGCAAACATGGGGCCCGGCAAATTAGTGCCGTCTCCGTTCCAGTACAACAAGTTGAACGCCGGAGGGGTTTCGCCCTTCAGATAATTGTTGACCACATAGGGCCAGATCAAGTCGTTGGCGCGCAGACTGGAAAAGGCCATGGCTAATTCCTTACCCGGTACGACACCCCCTTGAGCAAATTTCTGCTCGCGCTTTTCCACAAAGGCCCGATCAATGTACACCCCAATTTCGCCCACATCGGTGTAGTCCAGCAAAGTCGTCATGAGGGTGAGGGTAGCCACGGGCAGAGGGTCGTCCACGGCATGGGCGGCCATCGCACAGGACAACAGCGCTCCACCCACGCAAAAGCCCAAGGCATCGATCTGTTCCGTGCCTGCAATTTCCTGCGTAGTGCGAATGGCGGTCACGATGCCCTGTTCCACATAGTCATCCCAGGTCACCTGCTGCAAGGGCTCATCAATGTTGCGCCAGGACATCAAAAACACCGTGTGCCCCTGATCCACGGCATATTTCACCAGTGAATTGGCCGGCTCCAGGTCCATGATGTAAAACTTGTTGATGCAGGGGGGCACCATCAGCAAGGGGCGCGAGGCCACCTCCGGGGTAGTGGGGTGATATTGCAGCAGTTGAAACAAATCGTTTTCGAAGACTACGGCCCCTGAAGTGATAGCGATATTCTTGCCCACTTCGAAGGCGGATTCGTCGGTCATGGAAATACGCCCCTTTTCCATATCGGACAAGAGGTTTTTCAAACCCACTCGCAAGCTTTCGCCACCCGTTTCCAGGGCTTTTTTCAACACTTCCGGGTTTGTGGCAGGAAAATTGGACGGTGACATGGCGTCGATATACTGGCGCACAAAAAAATCCAGACGCTGCTGTTTGGTGGGATCCATATTCAAGGACCCTACGGCCTCCTTAACCCAGTCCGCCGTCAGCATGTAGGATTGACGCAGATAATCATACAAGGGGTTTTGTGCCCATTCGGGTGCGCTGAAGCGACGGTCAGTCAAGGCCGTCGTCGCTGCCTCGGGTGCGGGGACTGCAGGCGTTTGCCCTGCGGCCCGACTGAGCATGTTCATCCACAGGGCGGTTTGGTTTTCGTAATAGCGGGATTGCAGCGTCTGCCAATGGGGCAGATCGCGCGAAACCGCCTGGGCCAGTTCGGAAAAAAAGCTTTGGTATTCTTCAGGTTTGAAAGCGGTCAAACGACCACCGATTTGCTCGGTAAAGGCGAGATTGGCTTTTTCGATGGCGTCTAACAAGGGTTCCATTGGATTGGAACCGGACTGTGGGGCATTCATTCACTTATTCTCCCGTGATGGAGGTGCAGACACCTAAACATGTAGCGTAACCCCCCAGGAGGGATAACTCAAGGGGGGGTTTATTTAGAACGGATCCCTGCGCCCAAGGAGGCTACCCCGAGAACACGTGAACCCGCATCTCAATCTCTGATCAATAGATGGGCCCAGTGGATGGTGCTGACCCCAAGCGCAATCAACAGGATCTGCCAGAGAGAAGCCTTGAAGTCCACCCGGCGATGCAAACCGGGAATCAGATCAGCCACCGCCACATAAATCATGCTGGCCGAAGCCAGGGCCAGCAGATAGGGAACACCCTGCTGCAAGGACTGCAAGGCCAAGGACGCCATGACACCACCCACCAGCGTTGCCAGACTGGAAAACAGATTGAACAGCAAGGCTTTGCTGCGCGTCAAGCCGGAATGCAGCAAAACCAGGACATCGCCGGCTTCCTGCGGTAACTCGTGGGCGATGATGGCCAGAGCAGTCAGCATTCCCAAATGGCGGTCGCTGGCAAAAGCGGCCGCAATGATAATGCCGTCCACGAAATTATGGACCGAATCCCCCACCACCACCATGGCACCGGTGCGCCCATGGAGTTCGCCTCCCCCATGCCCAGAGGGCATAGGGGAGTCTAGGTCATGCACATGCACATGACGCCACAACACCAGTTTTTCCAGCAGAAAAAACACCAGAATACCCGCCAGTACAGTGGCCGAAACCGCTTCTGGAGTGGCATCCAGATGAAAGGCGTGGGGCAAGATCTCCAGAAACACGGCCCCCAGCAAGGCGCCAATGGCGTAGCTCACCAGCAACGGCACCCAGGCCGGACGGGCTGTAAACACCACCAGGGCAGCGCAAATCATGGACAGCAGGCCAGCTGCCAAACCGGCACAGACCGTATAAACCAGGGGAGACATGACCATGAACCAATGCGGCAAGGCAAAAGTGTAATTATACCGCCCTACGAGCCCCACAAGCCAGTGCACTCATCCCTCTTGCAACCAGATCAAATGCCCCATGCGACCAGTCACCCCAGCATCGCGACGCCAGGAAAAAAAACGCTGATCCTCCTGCACTGTGCACCACCCGCCCCCAAAGACTCCATGCACTCCCGCTGCCTGGGCGCGCAGGCGCGCCAGCAGGGGCAGATCGGCCCACCATTTGCCCGGTGCTCCGGCGCGAAAGGCCTGTGCCGCAGCCCTGTGCCGCTGCACAAAGGCAGCGCGCACCTCATCGCCCACCTCAAAGGCCTGCGGGCCGATGGCTGGACCCAGCCACATCAGCACCTGCGCCGGGTCCACCTGCATGGCCTGTAACGTGGTCTCGATAACGCCTGCCGCCAATCCGCGCCAACCCGCATGAGCGGCAGCCACCACCCGCTGCTGGCGATGACAGAACAGAATGGGCAGACAATCTGCCGTCAGGATGGCACAGGCATACTGTGTTTCCCTGGTTACAGCCGCATCGGCACAGGGCACCGCGCTCTCAGGGTAATGGGTGGCCACGGCAACGCCATGCACCTGATTCAACCACAGGGCGGGTCGGCCGATCTGTTCCTGCACTCGACGTCGATTTTCTGCCACATGTGCCGGATCATCGCCGCACTGGGTTCCCAGATTCAAGCTGCTCCAGGGTCCGTGACTGACACCGCCCAAGCGCGTGCCAGAAAAGGTCCCCACCCAGGAGGGCGCGGGCCAGTCCACCTCCAGACCGGGCAGATTAGCGGGCCTGGGCATGACGCAAGAGGGCGATCAACTGTTCCATATCCGGTTCCATGGGGATTTCAACTTGCAGCGGGGCATTTGTCTCTGGATGAACCAGACCCAGGTGAAACGCATGGAGTGCCTGCCGGCCAAATTGCAGCAAGGCTTGCTGCGAGCCAACGTCCAGAGCGTTGGCTCGCCCCCCGTAAACCGGATCTGCCGCCAGGGGAAACCCCAGATGTTGCATGTGCACACGAATCTGATGGGTGCGACCCGTCTCCAACCGACATTCCAGCAAGGTATGGTGTGGCAAACGCTCCAGCACCCGGTAATGGGTCACAGCCCTGCGCCCCCCCGAAACCACGGCCATCCGTGTACGCTGGATGGGGTGACGCCCCACGGGAGCCTCCACGGTGCCATCCTGTAACACCCGCCCTTGCACCAGGGCCCAATAATGGCGATGCACGGAGCGCGCCTGCAACTGCGCCACCAAGGCCGCATGCGCACCCAAGGTACGGGCAACCACCATCAGACCGCTGGTATCCTTGTCCAGACGATGTACGATGCCACAGCGGGGCAAGGCCGCTAGGTGCGGCAACTCATAGAGCAAACCATTCTGCAAGGTGCCGCTGGCATGGCCGTTGCCCGGATGCACGATGAGCCCTGCGGGTTTATGCAGAACCCCCAGCACGTCATCCTGATAAACCCAGCGCAAGGCCATGGGTTGTGCCGCCACGGCGGTGGCCTCATGCTCGGGCGGGACCTGCACCTCGACCCAGTCTTCATTCCATACGGTCGTTTTGGCATGGGCTAATTGCCCATTAAGCCGCACTTGTCCCGATTTGATCCAGTGCTGCAATCGACTGCGCGAAAAAGAATCGAACAGCGCCACCAGCGCCTGGTCCAGACGTAACCCGGCCAGGGCTAAAGGAATCTTCTGGCGCTGCAGCAGCGCGCTGTCCTCTTCCTCCAGACTAGGGATTTGCTCAACAAGGCTGCTATAATCGCGCGTCGACATGAAAAACATTCCTATGACAAGTTCCAGTGTAACCCGATTGGCGCTCCTGTTTCTCGCTGCTGCTCTGGTTGGTTGCAGCGCTTTGGAGGGCGAAAATGATCCCACCAAGGATTGGTCTGCAGCCAAAATCCACGCGGAAGCGAAGGCCGAACTCAATGACGGCAATTATGACAAGGCTGCCAAACTGTATGAGTCGCTGGAATCCCGTTACCCCTACGGGGCCTATTCACAGCAGGCCCAACTGGAGCAAATCTACGCCTACTACAAGCAGCACGAAACCGCCTCGGCGGTCAGCGAGGCCGATCGTTTCATCAAGGCTCACCCCAATCATCCGGGCGTAGACTACGCTTGGTACATGAAAGGGTTGGCCAACTTCAGTGATGACCTAGGACTTTTCGGAATCTACGACAAAAACGATCTGGCCGAGCGCGACATGAAACCCACCCGGGAATCCTTCGACGCCTTCAAGGAACTGGTCACGCGTTTTCCCAAAAGTCGTTATGCGCCAGACGCCATTTTGCGCATGAATTATCTGCTCAACGCCATGGCCCATGACAATATTGCCATGGCCCGTTATTACTACCGGCGTCAAGCCTATCTGGCGGCGGCCAATCGGGCGCAGGATGTGCTTCGCAGTTATCCCCGCACAGCAGCCACCGAAGAAGCGCTCTACATCATGGTGCGTTGCTACGAATCCATGGGCCTGGAAGACCTGAAAAACGACACCCAGCGGATCTTGGTTCAGGATTTTCCCAACAGTCACTTCCTGCAACACGGTATTGTCATTCCAGACCGACCCTGGTGGCGGCTATTCTGGTAGGTCCGGTCTTGACGGGATCTAGCCCTTAGCACCCCAGGGCCACCACTGGAAATATCAGCGGGGTGGCGCGCTCGGTTCATGTACTGGGGCAACCGGCGGCGGTGCCACGTAACGGTACCAAGTTTCTCCCGGACGAACCATTCCCAGATCGACCCGGGCCCGTTCTTCTAGGGCACCCGAGCCGCTGCGTAGATCCTTGACTTCAGCCGAGAGCGCCGCGTTACGTTGCTCCAGCGTCAAATTGGTGTTTTTCTGCACCTCCATTTGCCGGTCCAGATCCTTCAATCGCAGCAGCCCCCCCTTGCCCAAGATCAGGTCATATCCCAGGACAAGGATCAACAGCAACAAACCATAACGTAGCCAGCGCTCGTATTTCAAGACAGCCTCCTGCGTTACACACTTTCGTGAAGCCGTTTGCCGACCCCCGGAGTGTTAGAGCTGGTAAAAAATATCATGCCCACCATACTGGGCTACGGCACCTAGTTCCTCTTCAATCCGCAAGAGCTGGTTGTATTTTGCCAGCCGGTCGGAGCGCGACAGGGAACCGGTCTTGATTTGCCCCACCGAAGAGGCCACGGCAATATCCGCAATGACCGTATCTTCGGTTTCTCCCGAACGATGGGAAATGACACTGGTGTAACCGGCCCGCTTGGCCATCTCGATGGCGGCGAAGGTTTCGCTGAGCGAGCCGATCTGATTGATTTTGATCAATACCGAATTGGCG
>JAJZHV010000039.1 GCA_021804345.1 Pseudomonadota bacterium
CTCCTGCCCGCTCGCGGTGGCGATCTCGGCCATGGCCTCGGCGAAGGTGAGCAGCCGGGGGCCGGTGACCTCGTAGATCTGCCCCGCGTGCCGACCATCGGTGAGCGCCGCGACCGCGACGTCGGCGACATCGTCGGCGTCGATGAACGGCTCGGCGGTGTCGCCGGCCGGGAACGCGACCTCGCCTCCGAGCACCGACTCGAGCAGGAACTCCTCGCTGAAGTTCTGATTGAAGAAGCTCGATCGCACCACCGTCCACTACGCGCCCGAGCGGGCGTCCGGCCCCCCGGGGGAAAAGAGCACCCAGCCCCCCCCCCCCCCCCCCCCCCCAAGAGGTGGCGGAAAGTTGGTGAATGAAGCGCTGATATAGCCTGATGCCCATGCGTTTGTACGGCACCTCTAGGATGAGGCAACTATCAATGATAATGATTATCGAAACAAGAATTTATCGCATACTAGCACCGAAGGGCAAGGGGCGTCCAATGATCCTCAGGGGGTAGGACATTGATACACGCCAAAAATCTGTTTTCCCAGTTCAGGGCGATCTCCGGGCACCAGGGTATTTCCCCCGGCATCCAGGGCAGCGTTACGTGCCAGTTGCAGTAAATCGGCATTGATGGCATCCACGCTGCGACTGATGAAGCCCATTTGTGCCAGCACCGAGACCGTGGTATTGCCCTTGAATTGACAAGAGCTCACCTGGTTGGAGGACAGTAGCACAATGCGCTGCGAGCCCGGACGAACATTGATCAGGTCGCTGGCACAACTGGCCAGAAGCCCCAGCGACAGGGTGCAGAGCAGAACATGACGAGCCATGAGAAAAGACATGAGAACTCCTGAGTCCAATAAGGGGTTGGGGCTTTAAGGGAACACGCACAGACAATGCGCCAGGATCGAACCGCTCGGGTATGGTGGGGATAATCCGCCCAGAAAGCCCGAGGCGCCCAGGGCTGCCACCGGGTCTGGTGACAGGTGGGCGGACCAGGCCTGCACAGCCGACCCGGACCCTCCGGTAAAGGATAGCCAACGGGAGGTTTCCGCCAGAAGGGTTTGCAGGGCTCGGGCATTTTGCAGCAGGGCCAGCCAACGCTCCAACCCACGAGAGGGCGGATCCCGATAGTCGGCATGAAAGGTCGAGCCCAGATGGGCACGGAGGGCGGCTGCTTGCAGCGCATCCTGAAATGAGCCCAAGCGGTCCACTAGATGGCGTTGCAGCGCTTGCTGGCCCGTCCAGACACGGCCCTGGGCAACGGCTTCGATACTCGCCTGGGGTTGCTTACGGGCGGCGGCCGTTTTTTGGGTGAATTCGGCGTAGAGATGATCCACATTGCTTTGTATCATGGACTGCAGACGGGGGTCGAAAGGGCGCAAGGGATTGGCCGCATCGCTCAGCCAGGTGGTGGTGACACCGCCGGGATGAACGCCCAGTTTGCCCATCAGCCGGTCTGCCGTGGGGAACAGGGCAAAAACACCAATGGAGCCGGTCACCGTGGCCGGATCAGCAATCAATTCGTCCGCGCCCAGGGCCATCCAGTAACCACCCGAGGCGGCCAGATTGCCCATGGAAACGACCACAGGCTTGCCCGCGGTACGGGTCAGTTGCAACTCGCGCCGAATCAGTTCGGAGCCGTAAGCACTGCCTCCCGGAGAGTCGATGCGCAGTACCACAGCCTTGACCTGTGGGTCTTCCCGGGCACTGCGGATGAGTTGGGCTGTGGTCAGGCCGCCGATGGTTCCTGCCGCAGCCTCGCCATCATGGACTTCGCCCTCGGCCACGACCACGGCAATGCGCTGGCCAGCAGTATCTGGTTTCAACTGATCCAGATAGTCGTCAAAAGCAATCTGCCGGAAATCATGCCCTCCGGAATCGGCCGCACCCTCCTTGATCTGGGCCAGACGCAGATCCTGGGCGCTTTTGAGCGCGTCCACCCAATGCTGCTCCAGGGCCAGGCGCGCTGCATCGCCACCGGCCTTATCCAGCAATTGGGGGAGCTGGGAGATGTCCTGATCCAGCGATCCCGGAGCCAGATGCCGGGCCCGTTCCACGCTCTGGGTGTAGGACTGCCACAGGGCATCCAGCAAGGTATGTTCGGCTTCCAGTGCTGCGGCAGACGGTTCGTTGGCGATAAACGGTTCACCAAAGCTTTTGTACGTGCCCACGCGCATCAAATGGACGGTCACGCCCAGTTTGTCCAGGGCCTCCCGGTAGTAATTCCGGTAATGGCCAAAGCCCTCCAGCGCCACTTGACCCATGGGGTCCAGATCGATTTCGTCGGCATGCACAGCCAGATAATACTGGCGCTGGTCATAATGGCTGCTCCAGGCAATGACACGCTTGTGGTGGGCCCGGAAACGATCCAGCGCCGCCGCCACCTCGTGCAGAATGGGCAGACCGGTCACACGCAGGTCCTCCAGTTGCAAAATGACCCGGGTGATGTGGGGGTCCAGCGCCGCTGCATCCAGCACCTGCAAGACATCGCGCAACTGGATATCCTCTTGCTGCTGGGGATTATTGGCAATTTGCGAGAGCAGCAAACTATCTGCAGTGGCTGCGTGCTGCTCCACCAGATTACCGCTCAAATCCAGCACCAGGGCCGTGTTTGGTTGCAGGCTGGGGGCGCGATGCTGCAGGGCCAAGGTCAAGGCGCCTGCCAGCAGGCCAAGAAACAGCAGGTTGAACACCACGCGCCGGGTGGCGTCGAGCCCGCGCCACATCCACCCGAAGAGGAGGCGCAATACTTTCAGAAGGCCAGAGAACAGGCGCTTCATTCGGGAGAATCGCTCAGGGGTGTAAAATAGATGGCGGCGATGCGTGCTCCCACCAGAACGGCCAGAAGAAATCCCAGGGCCAGAATGTCGCGCCAATCCATGGAATGGCTGTAGAGCCCCATAAAAATATCCCGCAGAATGAAGACGATGGCCACTTCGGATATGACCCGCATGCGAATCCGGTGAAACTCCAGGTAATCGGTGAAGGTTCTAAACAGCTCGATAAGCACGAATACAGACAGAATGGAGCTAACCAGGGTCTGAATGGCAAATTCGTGGCGCAGGTTTTTGAGTGCGTCATACAGATCGAAGAGAACACCTAAAAATGCCACGCCCAGAGTGATCAGCATGACCAGAATAAGAAACACGATGATGACGTCGATGATGGTGCCGTAAGAACGCATCACCTGACCTTTGATGCCACGAATATGCGCAAAACGCATGGATTAAGCTCCAGTGTTGGCAGGGGGGATTATTCCGTATCAAGGCCAACGGGTCGCTGCCGCCCCGCGTTGCCTGATGACCGATGGTCAAGACCCCATTATATCTGTACTGCAGGTTTACGCCGGAATCCGCTTGATCTCAACCCATGTGGGTGCGAAAACGCCAATGGGCTGTGCTCATGCTGGCCAGGGCCAGAAGGGCAAGCGGCCAGTACTGGGGCCAGAGCAGGGACACGCCATCCCCCTCCAGAAATACGCCGCGGACAATGACCAGAAAATAGCGCATGGGATTCAGAAAGGTGAGCCATTGCACCGGCTCGGGCATATTGGCAATCGGTGTGGAAAACCCGGACAGGATGACTGCCGGAACCAGAAACAGGAATACCCCTAGCAGGCCCTGTTGTTGCGTGCTGGCCAGAGAGGAAATCATCAGGCCAATGCCGATGGCCGCCCATAAAAACAGAACGACCCCCAGGACTAAGGCAGGCAGACTGCCGGTGAAGGGCACATGAAACCATACCACCACCAGCAGGGAAATGAGGCCGGCTTCCAGCAGACCAATGAAAAACCCAGGCAAGGCCTTGCCCATCAATATTTCCAGCGGACGCAAGGGAGACACCAGCAATTGGTCCAATGTGCCCATTTCGCGCTCCCGGGCCACCGATAGCCCTGTGACCAGCAATGTGACCACCAGCGTCAGCAAGGCCACGATGCCCGGCACGATAAACCAGCGTGAAATCAGGTTGGGGTTATACCAAGCTCGGATCTCTGGGATGGCTGGGGAAATCGACCAACCTGGTTGGCGCATCCAGTCCTGGTTGAACTGGTTGATGAGGGCGCTGACATCATTCAGGGCAATGGCGGCCGTATTGGAATTTCGCCCATCCAGAATGACCTGGAGTTGACCCGACTGATGCCCCAGAATATCCCGGCTAAAGCGCGGAGCCACATGCAACACCAGCAGCACTTGTTGGGTATCGAGCAAGGGGGCAATCTGGGATTCATGGCTGATGAGGGCCGTTTGATGAAAGGTGGGAGAGCCCTCAAAATACCCCAGCATCGTGCGTGCAACGGATCCGGAATCCTCATTGAACACCGCATAGGGAATCTGGTTGACATCAAACGTTGCGGCATAACCAAACACCAGCAGTTGAATGAAGGGGGGGCCGATCAGCACAACCCGACTGGCCTTGTGCTTGAGCAGGGCCAGAAACTCCTTAATGATCAGTGCCCAGATCCGGGCAGCCATCAGTCCAGCCTCTTGCGCGAATGGCGCCAGGTCAGGCCAAAGAACAACAGGGCCATGAGCAGCAAGGCGCCTGCGTTGGTCAGGAGGACGGCCGGCACATTGCCGGCCAGAAACAGGCATTGCAACAGGGTCACAAAGTATCGAGCCGCCACCAAGTGGGTTAGGATCTGGATCGGCTCTGGCATGGAACCGATATCAAAAATGAATCCAGACAGAATGAAGGCTGGCAGAAAGGTGACAATGATGGCGATTTGTCCCGCCACAAACTGATTGCGCGCCACCGTAGAAATCAGCAGCCCCATGCCCAGGGCTACCAGCAAAAACAGCGCCGAAGCCAACATCAACAGCACCAGACTGCCCTGCAGAGGAACTGCAAACAGCACCAGGGCCATCAGGACGGACAGGGCCATCCCACCCATGCCCAGAAGAAAATAGGGGATCAGCTTGCCCAGTAACAGTTCCAGTAGCGAAGCCGGGGTGGCCATCAGCGCCTCCATGGTGCCCCGCTCCCATTCTCGAGCCACCACCAGTGCGGTCAATAGGGCGCCGATCAGGGTCATGATGACGGCAATCAAACCGGGCACCAGATAGTTCCGGCTGCGAAGTGCCGGGTTAAACCAGATCCGATTTTGCAAGGTGACAGGCAGGCGCAGCACCTGCCCTGTGCGCAGGGCTTGTTGCTGTATCCAGGTTTGCCACACGCCCTGCAGATAGCCCTGCAGCAGGCGCGCGGTGTTGGCGTCCACGCCATTGACGAGAATGCCCAAGGGTGCGCTGCGCTGTTGCCACAGGGCACGGGTAAAGTCGCTGCGTAACCATAAGATGCCCTGGACCTGATGCTGCATCAGGGCCTTGCGGGCAGCAGCCAGCTGGGTATAAACCTGCGGTTGAAAATACGTGGACTGGCTCAAACCGGCCACGAATTCATTGGTTTCCTGCGTGGGTTGCTCCACCACCACGGCCACAGGGAGGTGATGGGCGTCCAGCGAAACCCCATAGCCAAACAGAAACAGCAAAAAGACCGGGAGCACAAAGGCAATGGCTAGGGCCGAAGGATCCCGCAGAATTTGTAGAAATTCCTTGCGGACCAGGGCCCTCAGACGTGGGGTGACGATCATGAGGCGCGTCGCAAGGGAGACTCATGCTGCTGAATCAGGGTAATAAAGGCCTCTTCCATGGAGAGGTGCTCCTGATCCGGACGCGCCGCCAGGGCACGAACACTGTGCGGGGTCCCCTGAGCCAGAATTTCCCCCAGGGACATCAGGACCAGTTGGTCGCAGTACTCCGCTTCTTCCATGAAGTGGGTGGTGATCATGACCGTGACACCGGCATCGGCCAGTTGATTGATGCGATTCCAGAATTCACGCCGTGCCAGGGGGTCGACCCCCGAGGTGGGCTCATCCAGAAACAAAATGAGCGGCTCATGCATCAAGGCGCAGGCCAACGCCAGGCGTTGCTTGTAACCCAGGGGGAGATCCTGGCTGTTGGCTTGGGCAAAAGGTGCCAGCTCGAATTCCTCCAGCGCCCAGCGCATGCGGGCTTTTTTCTGTGGGCCGCGCAAACCGTACAGTGAGGAAAAAAAAGCGAGATTTTGCTGAACGCTCAAATGCCCATACAAGGAAAATTTTTGCGAGACATAGCCCAGGTGTTGTCGCACCTGTGCCGCCGCCCGCCCCAGTGGCTCTCCGGCAACGCGCAAGGTTCCCGAGGTGGGGGACAGTAAGCCACAGAGCATGTGGAAGGTGGTTGTTTTGCCCGCTCCATTGGCGCCTAATAGCCCAAAAATCTGTCCCCGCAAGACGGTGAAGCTGATGCCCTTGACTGCCTCGAAGGCGCCAAAGCGTCGAACCAGCGCTTGCACCTCAATCACCACCTCGGGGCTGAAGGCCGGCTGGGGCGCCAAGGGGTTGGACACGGGAGCAGAGGGGGCGGGGTGCACGCTGCTTGTACTGGCGCTGCGCTGCGCCTGGGTTAAACGCGCCACAAAAGCATCTTCAAAGCGCGGAGCAACCAGCGTCCACTGTTCCGGGGGCTGTGTGAGGGCTCGGGGCTCCTGGCAGACCACACGCACCCCATCCGCCTGAATGGTGGCATCCAGCACGCCCATGCGCTGCCGCAACTGGGCCTGCAGGGCGCGGCGCGACTGCTCCGGATGCGTGACGCGAAAACAGCAGCCCTGCAAAGGGGCTGTCATGACTGGGTGCGGCGCCTGGGTCAGCAAGCGCCCTTCATGCAGCAGGAGAAGATCATCACAGCGTTCGGCCTCATCCAGATAGGCCGTGCTGACCAGAACGCTCAATCCTTGCTGGCGTAGCCCCAGAATGATGTGCCACAGTTCCCGCCGTGAGATGGGGTCCACGCCCACCGTGGGCTCATCGAGCAGCAGCAGGGCAGGGGCACGCAGCAGGGCACAGGCCAGACCCAGTTTCTGTTTCATGCCTCCCGACAGTTGCCCCGCACGCCGCGCGCCAAAGGGCCCCAAGGCTGTCAGGGTGAGCAATTCCTCCTGGCGCAGCCGTTGCTGGGTCCTATCCAGGCCCTGCAAGGCGGCGTACAGGTCCAGGTTCTCCTGCACCGTCAACTCTTCGTAGAGACCAAAGCGTTGCGGCATGTACCCGATCTGTTGGTGGATCTGTGCCCCCTGGGTGCGGCTATTCAGCCCTAGAACGCGCACTTCCCCCTGATCCGGGTGCAGCAGACTGGCGGCTAAGCGCATGAGCGTGGTCTTGCCCGCTCCATCCGGCCCCAGCAAGCCCGTCACGCGCCCCCGGGCCACGTGCACAGTCACCGCCTTCAGGGCCCAAACCGGTTGCCCGGCCCGTTGGAATCGTTTACTGCAGGCGACCAGTTCCAGCGCAGCGGACGAGGCGGTGTCCATAACCTAGGCGCCGCACCCGTGAGGCGGGATGGCGTCGGGAAGCGCGTCCAGGGGAATCCGGACGCTTGCGGGCATGCCCAGGCGTAATCGATGGCCGGGGTTGCAGGCATAAATTCGCAGGCGATACATGAGTTCCGTGCGTAATTCGGGAGTTTCCACTGTTTTGGGGGTGAATTCGGCCGTGGGGGAGATGAAGCCGACCCAGGCTTGCAGCCGTTCACCAGGCCAGGAATCGGTTTCAATCCAGGCGCGGGTGCCGGGTTTGATCCGGCCCAGGGCGTTTTCTGGAAGCCAGGCCCGAATCCATACGGGATTATCCAGGGCCAGGGTGAGTACCGGTGTTTGGGGCGAGGCCATGGCGCCGGGTTCCAGAATACGCGCCTGAATGGTGCCGGCTTCGGGGGCAAGCACCTGGGTGTCTGCCAGGTCCTTTGTACTCAGAGCCAGGGTTGCCCGATCGGCTTCTAGGGTGTGACGTGCGCTGTCAATGTCTTCCTGGCGCGGCCCCAATACCATCAGTTTCAGGGCCTGTTGGGCATGTTCCAGGGTGGCCTGGGCCGTTTTAAGAGTGGTCTCGGCGTTATCCAGGTT
Organism: Pseudomonadota bacterium; assembly: GCA_021804345.1. Lineage (GTDB taxonomy): Bacteria > Pseudomonadota > Gammaproteobacteria > Burkholderiales > Ferrovaceae > JAJZHV01. The sequence goes on from JAJZHV010000039.1 coordinate 7,931, forward strand.
TTGCCTAGGAACGAAATGCTGTCGTTCCAATTCCCGCTGACGTTGTGCGCTCAGCTGGGCAATAGTCACATTGGCCTGGGCCGCCGCCACGTCAGCCCGAGCCTGGGCGATTTCTTCCGGGCGCGAGCCCGCCTGCAAGCGCGCCAATACCCGGTCCTGGGCGGCTACCTGGGCCTGGGAGCGGCGCAAGGCCTCACGAAAACGGTCAGGCTCCAGTTCGGCTAAAAGATCGGAA
>JAJZHV010000040.1 GCA_021804345.1 Pseudomonadota bacterium
GGCATGTGGTCACCACGCGCACGGTGCTCATGGTGGAGCACAATATGAAAGTGGTCTCCGCCATTTGTGATCGCATCACGGTTCTGGCGCGGGGCAGTGTATTGGCAGAGGGCAGCTATGCCGAAATGGCGTGCCACCCCGAAGTCATCAGCGCCTATATGGGAACCGAATCCCTGGTGGCCGCAACCCCTGGGGCTTGAATCTATGAGCAGCGCAGAATTTATCCGGGTAAGCAACCTACACGCCTTTTATGGCGAGTCCCATATTCTCCATGGTCTAGATTTTTCACTCCGCCGCGGCGAATGCTTGGCCTTGTTAGGACGCAATGGAGCAGGACGCACGACCACCTTGCGGGCTCTGATGGGGTTGCTGCGCCAGCGCACGGGTTCGGTCATGATCAATGGCGTGGAAGCCATCCAACTGCCGTCTCATCGCATCGCTCGCTTGGGGTTGGGCTACTGCCCCGAGGAGCGCGGTATTTTTGCCTCCCTGAGCTGCGAGGAAAACCTGCTCATGCCACCCATGGTGGCTCAGGGGGGCTGGTCCCTGGAAGAACTCTACACGTTGTTTCCCAACCTGCGGGAGCGGCGTCACAGCCCAGGAACCAGGCTTTCGGGCGGGGAACAACAAATGCTGGCTTTAGCCCGAATTCTGCGTACCGGCGCCCGCACCTTGCTGCTGGATGAAATCTCCGAAGGATTGGCTCCAGTCATCGTGCAACGTCTGGCAGGGGTGGTGCAACTCCTGAAAACCAGAGGCTATACCATCCTGCTGGTGGAACAGAATTTTCGCTTTGCCGCACCGCTGTGCGAGCGCATGCTGGTGCTAGAGCAAGGCGCCATCGTCCTGGAAATTTCCGGCCCAGAGGCCCTGGCCCAGCATCAGGAGCAACTTCACCACTTGCTGGGAATCTAAGGTGTCGACGAATGGTCCGCGGCTACGTAAAATGCCCTTGCGGGGCATGTCCCTCAACACAAACCTGCTGATTGACCCTCACACTGGAGTACACATGATCCGGATCGTTTTCTGTTGGCTGTTGCGCGCCCTTTCGCCCTCACTCTGGGCCACTCTGACCTTAACGCTTTGCACCCTGCAAGCCCAGGCGGCGTACTCGGACAACGTGGTTAAAATCGGCGTATTGACCGATATGTCGGGCCCCTATTCCGACTTAGCCGGACCGGGCGCCATCGTGGCCGCACAGATGGCTGTGGAAGATTTTGTGGCGCGGCAAAAACCGGACTTCAAGGTAGAACTGGTCACGGCCGACCACCAGAACAAGGGCGATATTGCCGCCAACAAGGCGCGCGAATGGTTTGATCGCGAGCAAGTGGATGTGGTGTCGGAATTAGTCACCAGTTCCACCGCCCTGGCCGTCATGAAGGTTGCCAAGGAAAAAAATCGCCTGGCACTCATCACCGGTGCCGGGTCTTCGCGCATCACCAACGAGGACTGCAACGACGTCACCGCCCATTGGGCCTACGACACGTATGCCACAGGCAGCGGCACGGGCAAGGCCGTGGTGCAGCAAGGGGGCAAAACCTGGTTTTTTCTGACTGCCGACTATGCCTTTGGTCAATCCTTGGAAAAGGACACGACAGCCGTCATCCTGGCCAACGGAGGAAAAGTATTAGGGGCCGTGCGCCATCCTTTCCCCAGCACGGACCTATCCTCTTATCTGCTCAAGGCGCAAGCCTCGGGCGCTCAGGTCATCGGGTTGGCCAACGCGGGCTCAGACACCATCAATGCCGTCAAGCAGGCCTCCGAGTTTGGTATCACGCCCAAGCAAACCCTGGCCGGATTGCTAATGTTCATCACCGATATCAACAGTCTGGGCCTGAAGGCTACCCAAGGAATGTATTTGACCGAAGCCTTTTACTGGGATATGAATCAGGACACACGCACCTGGTCCCAGCGGTTTTATGCGCGTCATCAAAAAATGCCCACCATGGTTCAGGCTGGCCTGTATTCTGCCCTCACGCATTATCTTGAGGCGGTCAAGGCCACACGCTCTGATGACACGCAGGTGGTGATGACCCAGATGCGCAAGATGCCGGTGAATGATTTTTTCTCCCACAATGGCAAACTGCGCGAGGATGGGTTGATGCAGCATGACATGTATCTGATGCAGGTCAAAAAGCCCTCCGAATCCCATTATCCCTGGGATGATTACTTTGTTCGGGCCACCATCCCCGGGGCGCAAGCCTTTCAGCCACTTGCCCTGTCCCGCTGCCCCCTGATCCACAAATGATCGACATTTTTGGAGTGCCGTTGCTGGCCCTGCTGGGGCAGATGCTGCTGGGACTGGTCAACGGTTCCTTTTATGCCCTGCTCAGCTTAGGTTTGGCTGTCATCTTTGGCCTCCTGAACGTCATCAATTTTGCCCATGGCGCGTTTTACATGATGGGGGCCTTTGCGGCTTGGGGCTTGCTCACCTGGACTGGCATCGGCTATTTTGGCGCTCTGCTTCTGGTGCCCCCGTTGATTGGACTGCTCGGTCTGGTGGTTGACCGGCTATTGCTCAAACGCATCGCCCACCTTGATCCACTGTATGGTTTGTTGCTGACCTTTGGATTGGCGCTGGTGCTGGAGGGCGGGTTTCGCTATCAGTTTGGCGTCAGTGGCGAAAGCTACGAAGTGCCAGAGTCCTTGCAAGGTGCTCTGGATGTAGGGTTTATGGTCATTCCCAAATACCGGTTGTGGGTCATTGTCGTTTCTACCCTGGTGTGCCTTAGCACCTGGCTGATTATCGAAAAAACCCGCCTAGGTTCATACCTGCGTGCCGCCACAGAAAACCCCACCCTCACTCAGGCATTCGGCATCAACGTGCCCCTCATGATCTCGCTCACCTACGGTTTCGGCGTGGCCCTGGCGGGTTTGGCCGGGGTCATGGCCGCCCCGATCTTTCAGGTTGCCCCCTTGATGGGTTCAAACCTGATCATCGTGGTATTTGCCGTAGTCGTCATTGGCGGGATGGGTTCCATTTTGGGGTCGGTCGTCACAGGGTTGGGCCTGGGGTTGGTGGAAGGACTGACCAAAGTTTACTGGCCCGAGGCCTCCTCCACGGTGGTTTTTGTGTTGATGGCCCTGGTGTTGGTGCTGCGCCCGGCCGGGTTGTTTGGACGCAGCGCATGAGCGCGTTCAGCAAAAAGCGATGGCTCTTAGTCGGCATGGCGGGGCTGCTGCTGGCCGCACCCGCGGTGTTCTACCCCGTATTTTTGATGAAGCTACTCTGCTTTGCGCTCTTTGCCAGCGCCTTCAATCTCATGTTGGGCTATACCGGGTTGCTGTCCTTTGGACATGCGGCATTTTTTGGCGGAGCAGCCTATGTGACGGGCTATCTGTTGCAATCCCAGGGGGTTGGCACGCTAACAGGTATTGCCTGCGGCGTGCTCTTTGCCCTTGTTCTGGGTGCCCTTGTGGGGCTGCTCGCCATTCGCCGGCAGGGAATCTACTTTGCCATGATTACGCTGGCCCTGGCACAAATGGTGTACTTTCTTTGTCTGGAATTGCCGCAAACCGGTGGCGAGGACGGGCTGCAGGGGGTTCCCCGGGGGAGTTTGCTGGGATTGAACCTGTCCAACGATTTAACGCTGTATTACGTGGTATTGGCTTTCACGGGGGCCGGCATCCTGTTGATCTGGCGCACCATTCACTCCCCTTTTGGGCGAATTTTACTGGCTATTCGAGAAAACGAACCGCGCGCCCTTTCTCTGGGTTATGACGTGGCCCGCTACAAATGGCTGGCCTTTGTGCTCTCCGCCGGGCTTTCCGGACTAGCTGGCGCCCTCAAGACCCTGGTGTTCAAGTTTGCCACCTTGACTGACGCCCATTGGCACCAATCGGGGGAAGTGGTTCTCATGACCATTCTGGGGGGAATCGGCACACTCACTGGCCCGCTTCTGGGAGCAGCCACCTTGGTCACTCTAGAGGACCAACTGGCCGACAAGGTGGGTTCGCTGGTGACGGTCATTCTGGGGGCCACGTTCGTGATTTGCGTTTTGCTGTTTCCCCGCGGAATCGTGGGGGCAGCCAGCGAATTCATCGAGCGCCTGCTGGGCAAGTCCTCCCCACCGCCTCTGCCCTAGCGCGCCGGCGCACACCCAGCGCCAAGACCTTGGCGCCGCCACTCCACCACACTAGGCCACGGTCGATACGCCCACGCCCTGCATCGTTCCCTGCAAATTGGTTGAGAGGGTATTGAGGAAATTGCCGAGGGTTGCCTGGGAATTAGTCACCCCCATGGCACCCATCAACTGCTGGAAGTCTGTTTGCAAGGTCGTATTCAACGTGGAGGCGCCACTGCCGGCACCGGTGCCCGTGCTGGTACTCGCGGCGGCCCCGGTGCCCGAACCCGTGGTTGCAGCAGCACTGCTGCCGTTGCCTGAACCGGTGGAGGTGGCCAATTGCTGCATCAGGTTTTGCAGACTGTTTTCAAGGCCGCTGAGCAGCGAACCGTAAGGGCTTGGGCTGGTGGTCGGGGTACTGCTCAAAAGGCTAGTGGCAGTGCCACTCTCGGTACTGGAAGGGGTGGTGGGGCTTGAAGCCCCTGCTGTGGTGCTGCCATTGGCGGCTTGAAGAGCGGCCAGTAGATCATGCATGAATTGATGCAGCGCCTCCCGCGGGTTTGTGCTGGGACCATTGGGCGCATCAGGGGTGGTGTTGCCGCTCACCCCGGCGGTACTGGTGAGCGTTGTGGCAGCCGCTGCACTGCTGCTGGGCGCAGACACCCCCATTTGCGCCAGCGTCTGCATCATGGCCGCCATCATGGGATTAGCCGTCACAGCGGTTGCAGCGCCTGCGCTGCCGTCGCCATCCTTGTCGGCCCCACTGGAGGACAGGCCCGACTTCAGGGCATTGACACCCCCCATGGCTGCCATTCCACCCAGGCCACCGATTCCCAACATACTCCCCATGATCGACATGATTGCTTCTCCGCTTGTTTGGACGAATACCCCATACACCCTAGCCTCAGAGTACAGGGAAGACAGAATGCGCAATAGGGCAAGCAGCACTGGCAACAGATCGCTATTCCACGCTTTGAATCTTGGCCGTAGCTGCTGCTGCATCGGCCAGAGCACAGCACACGCCGCGGTGGCGAACAATGGACTCAAAACGGTCCGCTGGCACCGGTTCGCTGAACAGAAATCCTTGATAGCCATCACACCCCATGTCATTGAGCAGGTTCAGTTGTGAACGCTCCTCCACACCCTCGGCAATCACTGTTAAGTGCAGCGCTTTGCACAGCGAGGTAATCATTCGGGCAATGGTGGCATTGGTGGGATTGACGGTGATATCTCGCACGAAGGCCCGATCGATTTTGATCTGAGTCAGGGGCAAGCGAGACAGGGAGGAGAGGGAAGAATAGCCGGTACCAAAATCATCCAGAGAGAAATTGATGCCGCATTCCTTGAGTCGCATCATTTTATGGCAGACTTCATCCACATGGTCTACCATCAGGCTTTCGGTCAGTTCCATTTTCAGAAGATGGCCTGATACCCCGGTTTCATCCAGAATTGCCCCAACCCGCTCCACAAAGTCCGGCTGATTGAATTGCTTGACGCTCACATTAATTGAAATGGGCAACAGCATCAGGAGGTCGTCCTGCTCCCAGCGCCTGATTTGGCCGCACACCTGGCGCAACACCCAATAACCGATGGGCACGATGATGCCTGATTCTTCGGCAAAAGGAACAAACAGCTCCGGCGAGATAAACCCCTGCGTGGGATGCTGCCAACGTAACAGGACCTCTGCCCCCACCACCTGCCCTTCTCCGTTGACCTGCAGTTGATAAAACACGCGCAATTGATCGGGCAGCGCCGAACGCAAGCCCGTTTCGATGGCCAGGCGACTGATCAGATAGGCCTGCATGGAGGGGTCGAAGAAGCGCGCCGAATCCTTGCCGTCGCTCTTGGCACGGTACATGGCCGATTCGGCCTGCTGCATCACCTCCTTGAATCCTTCCGAGGCCCCCAAAAACAGACTGACGCCAATCGAGCAGGTGCAGCTGAGCGACTGTCCTGACACCAGAAAGGGCGTCTTGAAGGCCACCAGTATCTTTTGTGCAATGGATTGAACCGAGGTGACCGAGGCTTCTTTGTTTGCCGACAGATCGTTGAGCAGCACGCAGAATTCATCGTCGCCCATACGGGCAAAGGTATCGTCACCCCTGAAAATAAGGCCAATGCGACGGGCCACTTCCACCAATACCAGATCGCCCACATCGTGGCCAATGCCATCGTTGATCGATTTGAAATCATCCAGGTCAAAAAGGAGCAAGGCGCCATGACGCCCCGTGCGCTTGCTGGACAGTAATGCCAGATGAAGGCGATCTAGCAACAGGCGGCGATTGGGCAGATCCGTCAGCACGTCGTGCAGCGAGGTATGGCTGGCCAGGGCCATCAGTTGTTTTTGATCGGTGATGTCTTTACCGAAGACGGTGATTTCCTGGAATTGTTCGACCTGCGCGATTAAATTGAAGTTGAGCAACAGGGTGCGCTGATGGGACAGGTCCTCATACTCTAGGGTATACGCCCCATAATTCTGGGTTTCCAGATAATGCTCGCGGAACAGCGATACAAACTCCTGCAGGTCCTCTGCGGTCAATTCACTGGGCTGATGTTGCCGCAAATAGCGCATCAATCCCTGATTGCAGGTTTGCATCCTGAAATCGTTTGTGCTGACTGACCAGATGAGGTCGTCGGTGCTATCCGTCAGGGCCTGCAAATGGGCCTGGGTATTTTCCACAGCCCTTTGGGCCTCCTGGCGGGCAGCCATTTCGGTGGCCAGACGGACGGCAATGTCGGAAAAGCGCAGAAAGTTGGCCACCACAAAATCCACATAAAAGCGCTTGTTATCCCGCACCACATACTCGGCGCTGATGGTGGCCGTTTTAATGGTGTCGCCAGCTTGCAGGCGCAGGACGATATGCGCCAACAAACGATCGCTTTCCAGAATGTGGTAGGCCAGCCAGCGAATTAAAAACGGGGCTACGTCCTCCAGCAGTAAGCGTTGTACCACGCTGGGCTGGGCCTGCTCACGCAGGGAAGCGACGACGGTGGCAATTTTTTGTCGAAAGTTCTCATGTTCATTTTCGTGATGGAGTTCCAGGGCATGCCCGGGCAAATACTGGTTCCAGATTTCGCTTTCGGTGTCGAAGTGATAATGCGTATAGTCCACTAGGGCCTGCACGGATGCGTGCAGTTGGGCTTCGCTCAGATAGGGATGAACCGCTAGGTCAAAAACCAGTTGATTGAGCAGATGCAGGAGCATTCGGTGCTGCTCGTCCACCTGTGCCAAACCCGTATTGAAACGCTCACTCCAGGGAAAACTTTCAATCAGGTCGGGGGGGGGCATGATCAATGGGCTTTAAGTCGTGCCTTGGCTTTTTCGGCTGCTGCGCTTTCCGGATACTTGGCGATCAGTAATTTCAATGTGGCTCGGGCCGTGGCTGATTCGCCTAAGCCGGTCCAGGCGCTGGCCAGGTTAAGCAGGGCATCGGGCGCCTTGGAAGAATCCGGATGGTTTTTATAGATTTCCTGATTGGTGGCACGTGCCCCCTTGAAATCTTTCAGGGAAATCTGATTGACACCAATCCAGTACAGGGCGTTGGGCACCTTGGAATCCTTCGGACTGGTTTTGAGGAAGCTCTGGAACAGTTTGATCGATTTAGCGAATTCGCCGGCATTGAAGGCGGCCAGAGCCTTGTCGTAGACTGCGGAGGGAACCGCGGCATCGCCTGCAGCACCACCACCAGAGCCTGTTGCGGCTGCGCCCGGCGCATTGCTGGCGCCATCCCCTTCGGCGGGATGGCCGACAGCGGTTTCGAGAATTTTAAGACGGGCGTCCAGGTCGAGGTAGAGTTCGTGGGAACGCTTGTCCACGGTGTCGATCTGATGCGCCAGTGCATCCAGATGACCACGCATCTGGGCCAGATCCTGATTGAG
>JAJZHV010000041.1 GCA_021804345.1 Pseudomonadota bacterium
AGGATGCGAATTTGAAGCGGAATCATAGGCGGACCTTGTGGGCAATGACAGCATGAAAAAAATCCCGCAGGAGAGCTTAGGGCGCGGGGGGAAATGCGAGGGCGTGGACATGGGCAAGAATCTGTCGGGCTAGGTGGGTTTTTGGTCCCGGAGGCAACGGATGGGCACCCTGTGCATCAAACAGGATGACTTCGCTGTCGTCGCGCCCCAGGGCGCGTTGCACCAGATTGCCCACGACCAGAGGGATGTTTTTCTGGCGCCGTTTGAGTTCGGCGTATTCGGCCAGATGTTGGCTTTCTGCGGCAAAGCCGATACAGAAAGGGGGGGTTGGTTTGGCCGCCACGTGAGCCAGAATATCCACGGTGGGTGTGAGGGTTAACTGAAAAGGCGCGTGGCCTTTTTTCAGTTTATGTTCTGAGGTGGCGCTGGGTGTGTAGTCAGCCACGGCCGCCACGGCAAAAAACAGGTCGGTTCCAGGCAGGGCCTCTTCTACGGCGGCCAGCATTTGCGCAGCACTTTGCACCGCAATCCGGGCACATCCTCGAGGGGCAGGCAGCGCCGTGGGGCCGCTGATCAGGACCACCTCGGCCCCGGCCTCCTGGGCGGCTTGCGCCAGGGCATAGCCCATTTTTCCGGAACTGCTGTTGGTAATACCGCGCACCGGATCGATGGCCTCAAAGGTGGGGCCTGCAGTTAGCAACACTTTACGTCCTGCCAGTCGTTGAGGGTGAAACTGGCGCAGCACCTGATAGAGAAGTTCTTCCGGTTCCAGCAGGCGTCCTTCCCCGACCTCGCCACAAGCCTGCTCGCCGCTGGCGGGGCCGAGAAGGGCGATGCCGTCTGCTTCCAGTTGGCGCACATTGCGTTGATTGGCGGGGTTCTGCCACATTTCACGATTCATGGCTGGGGCCAGCAGCAGGGGACATTGTCTTGCGGCTACCGTGGTGGAGAGCAGATCGTCGGCGAGTCCGGCGGCCACCTTGGCCATGAAGTCTGCGCTGGCGGGGGCTACCAGAATCAGGTCAGCCTGACGGGAAGATTCGATGTGGGCCATGCGGTTGGGAATGCGTTCGTCCCACAGGTCCGTTAACACGGGGCGGCCAGACAAGGCCTGAAAGGTGGCGGGGGTCACAAAACCGCAGGCGGCTTGCGTCATGATGACCTGAACGGCCACCTGTTCCTTGACCAGCAGGCGGGTCAGGTATGCCGCCTTGTAGGCGGCCACTCCCCCGGTAATGCCCAGGACGATGTGTCGTTGCTGCGCGAGTTGGTTCATAGGCCGTTCCGGTTGCAGATGAGGAGGGATTATAGCCTGTGATCTGCCGGCTGCGGTGCGGGGGGGCTTGGCCAACCACACTGGACATGGATGATGATCCGCACAAGCTGCTTGCCAAAAATGGTTGTCCGTGTCAAAATCGACGTTTATCTGAAAACAGTTACGGAGATTCACCATGGCACGCGTCTGCGCGGTGACTGGGAAAAAGCCGATGGTCGGCAATAATGTTTCCCACGCCAACAATAAAACCAAGCGTCGGTTTTTGCCGAATCTGCAGTATCGTCGATTCTGGCTGGAAAGCCAGAACCGCTGGATCCGTCTGCGCGTGTCCAACGCCGGATTACGCCTCATCGACAAGAAAGGCATTGAAACCGTCTTGTCTGAACTGGGCCAGTCGGGACTTCAGGCTTAAGGAGAAGCGCCATGCGCGACAAGATCAAATTGGAATCGACCGCGGGAACAGGTCATTTTTACACCACGACAAAAAACAAAAAAACCATGCCTAACAAGATGGAAATCAAAAAGTACGACCCCGTGGCGCGTAAGCACGTGGCCTACAAAGAAGCCAAAATCAAATAACCTGATTTGCTGGGCCTACGGCCCATTGCGTGCTTGACAAAAAACCTCCTGAAGTCGTGGAGGTTTTTTGTTGGATTCGCAGGCTGGCGCTGTTAGCTGCCGGCCTGCGGAACATTGTCGGCACGCAGCAAGGGAATTCCCCACAGACGGGCCCACCAGCGTGCATGCACGGCCTGAACAGCGGGTTCGCGCAGGTCTTGGGCCCAGCCATGATTGGATAGACTGATGAGCACCTGGGGCGCTCCGGTGCCCAGCGCTGACACCAGTTGTGGGAACACCAGCAACTCCTCAAAGCAAAAAGAAAACTGAACCTGGCGCCCGGCAATCTGTTCTTGCCCCCGGTTGAGATGCCAACCCAGGGCATCGTGCCAGACCCAATTGCTGGCCAGTCCTCCTGGCCTCCAGGGACTCCAGTCCGCTAGGGGAATGGGTTGCCGTGCCCAAACCCAGCGAACCTCCGGCGCTCCGATCAATTGTGCGGCATTTTGCGCCTGTCCCGAAGCATCCTGGGTGAGGGCCCCCAGAATGAGAATGTCTTGGCTGTGCGTGATGTGGGTACATAGCGCGCTCCACCAGTAGGCTTCGGCTCCCGTCCACACGCCGGCAATGGACTCGGGGAGCAACAGGACGCGCGCTCGATGCGGTTGGGGTGAAGGCAAATCCCACCGGGACTGCACCAACTGGATGAGCTGGGTTTGTCGTTCCAGACGCTGCCCCGGTAAGTTTCCTGGGGTGTTCAGGTGGGTGTTTACAGCTTGCCAACCCAGTGGCAGGGCAGGGGCACGATACCCGGCATTGGCCAGCAGGGCAGCCAGTAGCAAGAGCTGGATGAGCGCGCGCTGGTGTGCGTTCCAGGCGCTCCACAGGAGCGAGGTGGCCAGCAGTCCACCCAATCCCCAGGCTGGATAGAGAACGCCACTGAGGGTGAGAGGATGCAGCCAGCCGATCAACCCCCAGGGGGGCAGGAGGCTCAAGAGCAGTACGGCCCCGCTGGAGAAGCCTCGTTTGGCTGGCGATTGCGTGGGAGCTTGCCATAACCAGGCCCAGGGAAGACTGAGTAGAAGGGCGTGCAGACCCCAAATGGCCCTGCTGCCCAGAGAGGAAAACTCGGGCAGGACCTGCAGGATGGCTGCAGGTTGTTCATGAGCCCCCAGCAAGTATAGCGCCAGCACTCCGCCCCAGGCACTTGCGCGCTGGCGAGCCGCAGACCACCACAGGGGGAGCAACAGGGGAATCAGGTTTTCCAGCATGGGTGTTCGCCAACCGGCCAGGTAGAGGGACTCGCAAGGCCTTGGCCCCACGGCGCAGACAACCCAGCCATTGTAGGGATTCAAGCGGATTGCACGGTGCTACAGAGCGTCGTGCAATCCGCTTGTTTGGAACACTCAGGGCCCGCTTGCCTGCACTTTAGGTGAGCAGATGCTGTGGCTTGCCCTGATGCCAGGCCTCGATATTGGCCATGAGTTGATCGGCCAGGGCTTGCATGGCCTGCTCCGAGGCCCAGGCCACATGGGGCGTGAGAATGAAATTGGGACGACGTAACGTGGCCAGGGGGTGCTCCGGGGGCGGGGGTTCGGTGCCGAGCACATCAAATCCGGCACCAGCAATGAGACCTTGCTCCAGGGCCTGAACCAGAGCCTGTTCATCCACCAGTCCCCCGCGGGCCGTATTGATCAGCAAAGCATGAGGCCGCATGGACTGCAGCTGCGCCAAGCCGATGAGATGGCGGGTTTGTGCGGTGAGGGGGCAGTGGAGTGAAACCACATCAGACTGCGCCAGCAATTGTTCCAGGGGGACCAGAGTGCGTCCTTCGGGGGCCTGGCTCTGGCCATGTTGCGCAAACAGGACACGCATGCCGAATCCATTTTCGGCGATACGGGCGGTGCCCTGGCCCAGAACGCCGTGACCGATGAGTCCCAGGGTGCTGCCGTACAAATCGCCAATGGCGTGATTGGCCAGGCAGAATTGAGTGGATCGTTCCCAGAGACCAGCAGCCACATCCTGATGGTAAGCGAGCAGGTTGCGCCGCAGGGCCAGGATCAGGGCAAAAACATGCTCAGGCACCGCATGCACGGCATAGTTGCGGATGTTGGCCACGGCCACACCATGGGCCCTGCACCACGGCAGATCGATGTTGTCGTAGCCTGTGGCCGCCACCGCAATCATTTTGAGGTGGGGCAGTTGAGCCAGCGTTGGCGCCCGCAAGGGGACCTTGTTGGTGATGGCCACCACGGCACCCTGCAGGCGGGTCACGATCTGCTCGGGCGTGGTTTGATCGTATTCCACATAGTCCGTGGTGCACGCAGGAGGGCGAACCCGGGCCTTGAGCGTTGCCCGGTCCAGAAAAACGGTACGCAGGGTCACAAAACCTCCTTTCCTCGGGGCAGGGTCAGCCGTACACCCGGTGGCGCTGACACAGGGCCGCCACGCCAGCCTGGACACGGGTTGCCACTTCCATATCCTGCGGTGCCTCCAGCAAGTCGGACGCCAGATGGGCCACCTTGCGCGCTTCTTCCGCTCCAAACCCGCGCGTGGTCATGGCCGGAGAACCAATGCGAATACCCGAAGTGACGAAGGGTTTTTCGGGATCATTGGGAATGGCGTTTTTGTTGACGGTGATTCGGGAACGCCCTAAAACGGCCTCGGCCTCTTTGCCTGTGATCTGTTTGGCGCGCAAATCCATCAGGAACACATGGCTTTCCGTACCCCCTGATACGATGCGCAAGCCGCGTTCCTTGAACGTATCGGCCATGGCTTTGGCGTTGGCCTTAACCCGTTTTTGATAATCCCGGAATTCAGGTTTCAGGGCTTCCTGGAAGGCGGTGGCTTTGGCGGCGATGACATGCATCAGGGGCCCGCCTTGAATGCCAGGAAAAATCATGGAATTGAGGGGTTTTTCGAATTCTGCCGAAGACAGGATGATCCCGCCCCGAGGGCCGCGCAAGGTTTTGTGGGTGGTGGAGGTGACGAAGTGGGCAATACCGATGGGGCTGGGGTACTCTCCCACGGCCACCAGACCGGCGTAATGGGCCATATCCACCAGCAGATAGGCCCCGATACGATCGGCGATGTCACGAAAGCGTTGCCAGTCGATGACTAGGGAATAGGCCGAAGCTCCCGCAACGATCATTTTGGGTTTATGCGTTTGTGCCAGGCGCTCTACTTCTTCGTAATCGATATGCTCGGTTTCGGGGTGCAGCCCGTAGGCCACGGTGTGGTAGATTTTGCCGCTAAAGTTGACGCTTGCGCCATGGGTCAGATGTCCGCCATGGGCCAAAGACATGCCAAGGATAGTATCTCCGGGCTGCAACATGGCCATATAAACCGCCGCATTGGCCTGAGAGCCGGAATGGGGCTGGACGTTGGCATACTCGGCCCCAAACAGTTTTTTGACCCGATCGAGGGCTAGTTGTTCGGCCAGGTCTACGAATTCGCAGCCACCGTAGTAGCGTTTGCCGGGATAACCCTCTGCGTACTTGTTGGTCAGCACGGAGCCCTGCGCCTGCAACACAGCGGGGCTGGTGTAGTTTTCCGAGGCAATCAGTTCAATGTGCTCTTCCTGGCGACGGTATTCTTTCTGGATGACGCCCCATAACTCCGGGTCAGTATCAGCAAGCAGTTTTCTCGAATCAAACACGTTCAATCTCCTGGTATTGCGCCGTGGCGCGTGTGGTTGCGTCCCTTGACAAGTGGTTTCCGGTCCCGGCATGGGCAGGAGAACTTCCTGAGCGCCCGCAAGGCGCACCTGGACTGGCTGGGTCAACCCGTTATTTAGCCATAATCTGGCCAATAAATAAATGGATGCCCCGTATCCTTCTCACGGCAGGGCTACTACAATTCGGGTATTTCGCCTGGCAACAGGCGGTCATTCAAGGGAGAGCGAAACACTATGGTGTCGGATATCGATATTGCTCAAGCGGCAAGCCTGCAGCGCATTACCACCCTGGCGCGCGAGCGCTTGGGAATGGATGACGCCCATTTGGAGCCTTACGGCCATTACAAGGCAAAAATTTCACTGGACTATCTGGAGTCACTCCAGGACCGACCGGACGGCAAGCTGATTCTGGTCACGGCGATCAGTCCAACGCCCGCTGGCGAAGGCAAAACGACCACCACGGTGGGTTTGGGCGATGCGCTGAACCGGATTGGCAAAAAAACCCTGATCTGTCTGCGTGAACCCTCCCTGGGGCCGGTATTTGGCGTTAAAGGGGGGGCCGCAGGAGGGGGGTATGCCCAGATCGTGCCTATGGAGGATATCAATCTGCATTTTACCGGTGATTTTCATGCCATCGGTGCCGCCCATAATCTGCTCTCGGCCCTGATTGACAATCATATTCACCATGGCAATGCACTCGGTATCGATCCGCGCCTGATTCAATGGAAGCGCGTGGTGGACATGAATGACCGGGCGCTGCGTAAAATCGTGGTGGGCTTGGGGGGGACGGCCAATGGCTTTGTGCGCGAGGAGGGCTATGACATCGTTGTGGCCTCAGAGGTGATGGCCATTCTGTGCCTGTCTTCTTCCCTGCAGGATTTGAAGGAGCGTCTGGGACGTATCGTCATTGGGTACACTCAGGGAGAGCGCCGCCCCATCTATGCCCGTGACCTGAAGGCGCAGGGCGCCATGGCCACCTTGCTCAAGGACGCCATCAAACCCAATCTGGTGCAGACCCTAGAAAACAATCCAGCCATCATTCATGGTGGGCCCTTTGCCAATATTGCCCATGGTTGCAACTCGGTCATCGCCACCAGGGCAGGTCTGAAAATGGCGGACTATGTGGTGACCGAGGCGGGTTTCGGGGCGGATTTGGGGGCGGAAAAATTCATCGACATCAAGTGTCGTATGGCAGGCCTTAAACCGGCCGCAGTCGTGCTGGTGGCAACGCTGCGGGCCTTGAAATTTCATGGTGGCGTGCGCAAGGAAGATCTGAATCAGGAAAATCTGGCCGCTCTGGAAAAGGGTCTGGTGAACATCGAACGTCATCTGGAAAACCTGCGCGACCAGTTTCATTTGCCCTGTGTGGTGTGCGTCAACCATTTCACCTTCGATACGCCGGCTGAAATTGCCCTGTTGCGCGCACGCCTCGAATCCCGCGGGGCAGAGCTGGTGGTGTCGCGCCATTGGGCCGAGGGCGGCAAGGGCGCAGAAGCGCTGGCACAGGCGGTGGTTAAACGGGTGGAGGAGGGGGAACCTGCCCAGCATACCTATGCCTACCCCGATGCGGCTACGTTGCAAGATAAAATCAGGGCGGTGGCTACAAAAATTTATCGTGCCGGGCAGGTGACATTCAGCGATGCGGCCCACAAGCAACTGGAGGAGTGGAACAGGGAGCACGGGCATTTTCCCGTATGCATGGCCAAGACGCAGATGTCCTTCAGTGCGGACCCTCAACTGCGGGGGGCACCCACGGGGCATACCGTTCATGTGCGTGAAGTGCGTTTGGCCAATGGGGCTGGCTTTGTGGTGGCCATTTGTGGCGACATGATGACCATGCCAGGGTTGCCCAAGGTGCCGGCTGCCGAAAAAATCGACATCGATGCCCAGGGACAGATCGTGGGATTGTTTTGAATTCCGAAGCAACGCTGCAGGACTGGTTGGCCCATACGGAACGGTTGCACACCCGGACCATCGATCTGGGTTTGCAGCGTGTGGTACAGATGCGCGCTGCCATGAACCTCACTCCCTCCTTCCCCATCCTTACGGTGGCGGGTACCAACGGTAAGGGCTCTACCTGCGCCTTTTTGAGTGCCATTCTGTCTCAGGCCGGTTACCGCGTAGGCCTATACACCTCTCCCCATCTGTTGCGCTACAACGAGCGTATCCGCATCCATGGCCGTGAGGTGGACGATGCCCGGTTATGTGCAGCCTTCGCCGAGGTAGAGCGTTGTCGGCATCAGGTGGCGCTCACCCCCTTTGAATTTGGCACCCTGGCCGCCTTGTGGATCTTCCAGCATTCTGAGATGCAGGTGGCGGTGCTGGAGGTGGGCTTGGGGGGGCGCCTGGATGCGGTGAATGCCTTCGAGCCCGATTGCGCTATTGTCACCAGTATCGCGCTGGACCACATGGACTGGCTGGG
>JAJZHV010000042.1:0-892 GCA_021804345.1 Pseudomonadota bacterium
ATCCACGATCAGCACGTCCACCGGTAGCGGGTTGCCGGCATGGTAGCGCAGCGCGCGTGAACCCATGCGCGCGCCCAATAAGGCATGCAGCGTCACGGCAGGGGGCGCCTGCCGGAGCAAGGTCGCCATCCGCCCATCACCCGCCACAGACCCGTGCACAGCGCCCAAGGCTTGCTCGATGGTCTGTTTAAGACGTGCGGCGGCTTTCCCCGTGGGGGCGGCCAACAACACCCGCACCTGCTGCCCATTAGGGGACAGGGCCGAGAGCAGCAGCAGCAAACGCGCCGCTGTATAGGTTTTACCCGTGCCGGGCCCCCCGGTAATGAGGGTCAAGCCACGGGTCAGGGCAAAGGCACAGGCTATTTTTTGCCAGTCCGGAGCGCCTTGTGTTTCATTGGGAAACAGGCCGTCCAGCCAGGTGCGTGCCGCGGAAGCATCTAGGTGAACGGGCATTCGAGTCCGCTGCAAAAGGCTTTGGGCGATGCGTTGTTCAAATTGCCAGTAGCGCCGCAAATACAGTCGCGTGGCGTCTAACACCAGGGGCTGAGCGCCCTCGGTGACTCCGGCTGCGGGGCAATACACGGCCTCCCAGTTTGCAAGGGCCCGGCGCAGCGGGTCGCCGGAAGTGGGCATGCTGGCCAGGAGGGCCTGCAACAGGGGGGGCTCTACGCCCTGAGCCGCCAAGCCGGTGGGCCAGTCGCTCAATTCCAGACAGCTATGCCCCGATTGTTCCAGATGGGACAAGAGTGCGACGAGCAGGATCAACTGCGCTGCACACGGAGGCGAGCAGCGCGCTAGCCAAAGGGCCAGGGCCCGGTCCAGAGGGCGAATCCAACCCCGTTCCAGCCAGAATTGCAAGCGCCTGGAGGCGTCATCCAGGGCGGCCGTGGAG
>JAJZHV010000042.1:902-7905 GCA_021804345.1 Pseudomonadota bacterium
GAGCAGGATAGGGGGTCATTCATTCCAGGTTTCTCCGGCCTGCCCCATCAGCCCATCCAGTTGTTCCAGCAGCGCCAAATCTGTGGGCATGACAAAACAACCCGCAGCAGGCCCCTGCATGCCGCGCAGGTACATCAGGAGTGCCCCCCCCAAATGACGGGACGGAGCGTAATCCGGCCCCATGCGCGCCCTGAGCAGACGGTGCAATGCCAGCAGGTAGATCATGCCCTGAACGTCGTAGCGATGAGCCGCCACGGAGTGAGTCAGGGCCTCCAAGGTATAGTCCTGGTCCTTGGCACCCAGTCTATTGGATTTATAATCCAGAACCCACCAGCGCCCATCCCACTGGAAGACGAGGTCGGCAAACCCCATCATGAAGCCCTGGAGCAGCTGTGGGCTCAGGGGCCTGCACGGCATTGTGGGCAGATACCGGAAGGCACACAGTTGGTCGATGGTGGTACTGGGCAGCGAGCGCAGGGGGAACCAGAATTCCATTTCCGCCCGATAATCCTGCAATTGCTGCAGGCAGCCGCCACCCGGCAAAGGGGCCCGTAACAGGCGTTGCAACCATTCCAGCAGGCCATTGGCCTGCGCCGCCCACAGCGAGCGTTGACAGCGCAACAAGAGCGCTTCCCGGGTTTGGGGGTCCTGCCAACGGTGAAACCCCTGTTCGGCCATCCAGGCCAGTTGCTCATGCAGAAATTTTCCAGCGAGCGCACCCACGGGAAACGAATGTTCGGCCCCGACCCGCACCACCTCCTCCTCAATCTGGATCTCCCAATCCTCCTCCAGAGCCTGATCCGCAGGCTGCAAGACTAAGGGTCCGGCGTTCAAGTTGCGCACCAGGGCAGAAAAGCTGCTGACTCGCCAGTGCCGTGAAAAACGCCCCGAATAAACGGTGGCGGGGCGCAGGGAGGGTACCGGCGTGCGGGTCAGGAGGGTGTTGGGGACGGGAAGCTCGGGTGGTGCTGCGCCGCAAGAGACCTCGGGATGCGCGCTCAAACGCTGTTGAACCTCCTGAAGGAGATGCTCCCAGGATAGGTCCTTGCCAGCCGAGAGCAGATAACCCAAGGCACTGCGCTGCAAGGCGCACTCCGTTTGGCGCCCCATCCTGTAGGTGCCCACACCCAGCCATAACGCGTGCTGGGCGCGCGTTAACGCCACGTAGAGCAGGCGCATCTCTTCCTGCAGGTGCGCAAGGTCGGTCTGTGCCTGAGATGAGTCCCCGGAGTGCTCTGCACCCCGGCGAAAGTGTGCCGCAAAGGGAAGATAGACCACGGGAAACTGAAGCCCCTTGGACTTGTGAATCGTCAGGATCGTGACCAGGTCGGAATCGGTTTCCAGACGCAATGGCTGCTCGTCCTGTTGCGCCCCCCGGCCCAGCACTTGATCCTCAAACCAGCGCAGCAATGCGGCTTCGCCGTTGAAGGCCACGCTGGCCTGTTGCAGCAGTTCGGCCAGATGCAGCACGTTGGTCAGGCGTCGCTCGCCCCCCGGGCGGCCCAGCCAGCGGGCGGGCAAGTTCAGGCGAAACAGGGTGTGGCGCAGCATGGGCAGCACACCTTGGCGTTGCCACAGCAGCAGCAACTGCTGGAGCAATGCGCTCTGCTCTTCCAGGGTGCGATCATCTGTTGCCCGTTGCAGCATCTCCTCCAGGTCTGAATCCATGGTGGCGGTGGCAAAAGCGGCACGTAACAGCCGCCCATCCTGCGGTTGAGACACGGCTTGCAACCAGTACAGCAGATGCCGTGCCTCCACACTGGCAAATACTCCCTCCTGTTGCGACAAGTACACGCTGTGCACCGCACGTCGACTCAAGGCCTGACGCATGGCTTCGGCTTCAAAGCGATCACGCACCAGAATCGCCACATGGGTCGGACGCAGGCGTTCAAAGCCCTGCGCCTGATCATAAAACCCGCACTCCGGGGCATTCAATTGCTGCACCAGATGTTGCGCGGCCAGCGCGGCAAAACAGGCCCGGTCATCAGCCGCTGAACGCAGCGCACTGCCCATGACCAGTTGCAACGCCGGAACGGCCTCTGGCCCCCGTTTGAGCTGCTGTGGTAAACCCAGTGGCCGAACCGGCACGAAGGGCAAAGGATCGTCACTGCCCCGACGATAGAGAAAGGCGCCGGCCTGGGAGTGCTCTTCGGTGGCTGCAAACAGGGCATTGCAAGCGGCCACCAAGGCCCTTGCACTGCGATAATTGACTGCCAGGGCGTGATGCCGGCCCCCGGTGCAGGCTTTGGCGCGAATATAGCTGGAGAGGTCTGCGCCACGAAAGGCATAAATGGACTGTTTGGGGTCGCCAATCAACAGGATGGCCGTTTCCGGATCGTTTTTGTCCAACGCGTAGAGCCGGTCGAATATCTGGAACTGCAGCGTCGAAGTATCCTGAAACTCGTCGATCATCGCCACCGGAAACTGGGCACGGATGCGCGCACAGAGGGTCTGGGCAGAGTCCGCATGCAACAGGGCATGAAACTGTTCCAGCAAATCCTGAAACCCCAATACCCCGTCTAGTTCCTTGAGCTGCCGGGCGCGCCAGTGCACTTTTGCGGCCGCTTGAGCGGGCAGCGACCACTGCTCCTGCAAGACCCCGGTGATGTTTTGCTGCAGCGCAGCAAAGCCCTCAACGGCTGGAGGAATCTCCAACTCCTGGTTTTTTTTCAGGGCCTCCTTCAGGCCCTCGACGCTGAGGCGATGCCACATCTTTTCAGGCACATCCGGGGTTTGCAGTGAATCCTCCTGACACCAGCGCTGTAGGGCCGCAAACCAACCCCTGACCTGATCCGCTTTCAACTTAGCACCATGAAAGGGATTGGAGCTGGCGTCCAGCAGTCCCAGCAGCCAGTGTTGCAAGGGCAGCAAGGTACTGGCACAGTCCCTTTTAAGCGGCGCAAGACGCTGCCGCCTCTGCTCCAGGGCCTGCCCCTGTTGCTGTGCCAGCGAGGCTTCCTGCAGCACGCCAGGCTGTTTGAGATGCAGGCAAACCGACTGTTCGAAAGCTGCGAAATGCGGCCACAGCTGCATCAATGCCTGCAACGTGTCCCCTTCAAGCGGATAGACCTCCTGGCGCCACACGTCCCGCAGGGCCTGCGCCCAATAGGGGGTTTCGTCCGCCAGGAGATCAAATTCGCGCCAGCTTCCTGCTGCGAAGGCATGTTCGCGCAACATCCGCTGGCACCAGGCATCGATCGTCAAAATGGCCGCCTGGTCCATGGCCTGCGCAGCACAATCCAGACGCCAGGCGGCCCAACCCCGCTGCGCGGGGGTGGCGTACTGCCGTTGCAAGCCCTGTAGGAATGGGTCCTCTGTGGCCACTTCCTGAGGCGCTTCAAACACGCTGGCGGCTTCCACCAGGCGCGTGCGAATCCGTTCCCGCAATTCCCGGGTGGCCGCCCGGGTAAAGGTGACCACCAGAATCTGTGGCGGCAGTAAACCCGCGCTGGCCCCAGGGATGGTTTCGCCCATGCCCAACACCAGGCGCACATACAGAGCCGCGATGGTCCAGGTTTTACCGGTGCCTGCACTGGCTTCGATGAGCCGGCTTCCCCATAAGGGAAGAACAAGAGGATCGAGCCATTCAGTCGTGGTCATCGGTCAGCGCCAGCCTGCTGCCCTGCAGTGGGATGCAATACCTGCACGGCATTTGTGGCCCACTCCCAGAAGGGTTGAATCAATGTTTGCGTGTAGCGTGCAAAGCGTCCGTCCTGAGAGAGCGCTTGAAAATCGGGATAAAGACGCGCGAGGCAAGGTTCGCTTCTTTCGCCAGGGTCTGCCCACCCCCCTTCGTAGCGTGCACGCACCGTTGGGTTTTCCTGGGATTCCTGCGCCAAACCCTTTGCGTTTTGCGCACACCATTCCAGTGACGTGCGCAGCGCCCAGGGCAAGGGGGAGGCTTGTCCTTCGCGCCAGGCGCCCAGCACGGCGCGCAAATAGGCCTGGGCTAACCCGGAATCCGGGGCCGGCAGCCTCAAGACCACGTCGGCACCCACCAGAATCCGGGTCAGGGAGATTTGTTGTGCTGCTGCTGCATTCAAACTCAACCAGGAATCCAGCAAGGGAGAGAGAGACATTTTCTCTTCACCCTGCCCTTTGCGGAACAGTCTGGAAGGGGTGAATTCCACGCTCTGCCAGGAGGGGGCCTGCCCCCCCAAGGCCAGAAGCCAATCCTCCAGGACCACGCTCTCCTGGGCAAAATACAGATGCTGTTTGTCCTCGGACGGATGCACAGAGGCCCGGTAGGCGCTCCAGCAGCGCAAGATATTCAGTGCCGTGTCCTGTAGCGCCGCACGCTCCTGCTCTCCTGGCCCCCCCAGAGGCAGCAGGGCACTGGCCGCCAAACGGGCCATACTGCGCTCCACCTTCTGTTCTAGGGTGGCCTGCGGTTCCTGCAGGGCATCGGTCAGCAAACGCTGCAACACCTGGTGGCGTTGCAGCGCCTGAAACCCCATGATTTCTTCGTTCACATCCCCGGTGTCTTCGTTTTCAAACACCACGCCCAGACGGGTTTGAAAAAACGATTTGACCGGGTTGCGCAAAAACCGGGTGAGCTGTTGCAAGGTCACCTGCTGCTCACTGTGCGCCCACGTGCGCGCAGGGCTGACAGGATGGTGGAAGGTTTCGTGCACGGCGCGCCACTCGATGGCATTGGTGTGTAGTCGCGGGTCTTCAAAGTAGCGGCGGCTAAAGGGCTGCATGGGATGTTCTGTGGTTCGCTGCGACAGCAGGGCCTGCTGCGCCTGGAGCTGGGTGGCTTGGTCTGCGGCGCACCAACCCGCCGCAAGATAGTCGCGCAACTGAGATACCAGCACCGAGGGCGGACAGAGGCTGCCATCCTGCAGCGAGCGTCCTGTCCAGCTGATACTGAGTACGCGCCGCGCGGAGAGCAGCGCTTCTAGCATCAGGTACCGATCATCCTCGCGCCGGGAACGATCTCCCGGCCGATACTGCCCGGCCAGTGCCATCAAGTCATGGTCGTTGACCCGAGTTTCGCGGGGGTAATCGGCCTCATTCATTCCCACCAGACAGACCACCGGAAAGGGAATGGCGCGCAGGGGCAGAAGGGAGCAAAAGGTAACGCCCCCCGCCAGAAACCGACCGGAATCCAGGCGCCGGTGGGGGCTACGCTGCAGCCAAGCCTCGCGGAACACAGCCAGGGGCAGGAGCCCATCAAATTCTGCCACAGCGCAGGATTCTAGCCAATCCTCCAGGGCATCCAGCAGGGCTGCCAGCAGCGCCTGATCTTCGGAATTCTGGGGAGCAACCCATTGATCCAGCAAGGCGCGGGCCCGTTCCACCCAACCGGTTGGGGTGGCAGGCTGCAAGGCCCCAGTCCACCATTGCTCAAGCTGCTCCAACAGCACCGCCAACACCCCCACCAACCCGGCTTCGAGTCCACCAACATCCCCATAGGGTTCCACCCCGCAAAAGGGTTGTGCCTGACCACTGGCAAAGCCCTGCAACAGGCGTTGCAGCCCGTACTGCCAGCTAAAGAGGTCGGTA
The DNA here is from genome assembly GCA_021804345.1 of Pseudomonadota bacterium. Lineage (GTDB taxonomy): Bacteria > Pseudomonadota > Gammaproteobacteria > Burkholderiales > Ferrovaceae > JAJZHV01. Next base: position 6,411 of record JAJZHV010000042.1, read on the forward strand.
CAGGCTTGCAACCCCAGTTGCGCGCGCTGTGGTTCATGCAGTCCCCAGCGCACCCCGGCCCCGGCCGCCCAACGCATCAACTGGGTCAGCCCTTCCGGCTCCAGCCCCAGGCGCGCTGCAATCGCGGGCACCTCCAGTAGAGCCTGCATTTCGCTGTGGGTGATGCGCTTGCTGTGGATGTTCAAAAGCCATTGTATGGCCAGTAGCAAGGGAGCATCGGGACGCAGGGGCGCATCAGCGATAGCAAAGGGAATGTAGCGTGGATCCTGCACGGCATACTGACCAAAAACGGCCTTGATGCGTGCAATCCAGGGGCCGATTTCTGGCACCATGACCAGGATATCGCGCGGCTGCAAGGGCGGCTGCTGCGGCTGCGCTAACAGGTCCAGCAACTGGTCATGCAGGATTTCCATTTCGCGCATGGGGCTGTAGGCCACATGAAACTGAATCGAGCGATCTTCCCGGGCAATGGTGTGCGCGGGATATTGTGCGGCTGGATGCTCCTGCAAGGGCAACAAGTCCCGAATGGCAGCCTGAACCTGTTGCAGCAGGGTGACTCCGCCCTCTTCCGTGAATACCTCGGTGCGGGGCAGCGCAAGCTGTTCACGCGCCAGGGCCACGTCATCGAAACGATCCAGCTGGCGCATGAAGTCACGCCCCTGTCGACCCCAGGCAGCAAGCAAGGGATGCGCCGCCGTGTGGGCCTGCTGCAGGGGCAGTGCAGCCAAATCCCGGCCCTGCCGCAGGGGGTGACGGCGCTGCACGCCAGCCCAGATCTCCCGCCCGTCAATGCTATCCGCCCAATGAAACCGACAGGGATTGGGAACGGCCACGATGACCTGCACCTGGCGTGACAGGGCGACCAGCAATTCCAGAATGGAGGGCGCCAGGGTTGAGGCGCCAAAGACCGTGATGCGCCGTGGCAAGATCCCCTCGCGCAGGGGCCCGGTCTGCAGTTGTGCCAAGGCCCGCCGCTGCACGGCCGGGCGAATCTGCAGACGCTGTGCCGGTGTGAGCGAGGACACCAGATCGTGCCACAGAAGCGCCTGCCACTGCTGCTGGTCCGGAAGTCTGGTGCGCTGCCCCTGGGCATTGGTGATGTGCGTCAGGCCGCGAGCCCAAAGCTCCAGCCAATCCATGCGGTAAATTTGATATTGGTCGTACAGGTCGGCCAGATGTTGCGCCCACGGATACCATTGCCCGGAATCCGCCTCGCGCAAATGCCCCAGGAGTTCCTCGAAACGGGGGTCGGTGGCGCATCGGGGCAATTGGTGCATCAGGCGCCACAGCAAGGTTTCACGATCTAGGGGCGCACGGGCGGGCAACAGATCCTGCGGCAATATCTGACGATACAGCTGCCATTGAAAACGCGCCGGAAGGTGTACCCTAGCTGCCGCAAAAATTCCCGAATGTTGCGCCCAAGACATCTTCAACCATTCCCCGGCACCATGGCTGGGTACCAGAAGGTTTTCCTCTTCCAGCGCCGCCAGGGGCC
>JAJZHV010000043.1 GCA_021804345.1 Pseudomonadota bacterium
ATACCGGCGCAGCGAGGGGAGCAGCAGGCACGGGGCCTGGCTGAGCCCGGTTGGCGCCATTCCCGGCAGGCAAGCTGACCGAATTGGGAAAGACCTGAACTTGCAAGCCATCGGCTCCCTCCGCCCACAGGGACAGAGACAGCCCAAACCAGAGCATCCAACCGGCGCACTGCACCTGGCCGCGCCGATGTTTCAACAAGGTATCAACCTTGAGCATTCTGCGATCATCCCCGAACCCTCGTGCAAACTGTTCATCCACCAACCCTCCGGCCTGATCCATCAATAATGCAGGTGCGTGACCAACCCATCGCGGCGCCCCAGAATGCTCAGCAAACCCAACAACTGGGGCAGTTGGGCATCGCTGGCCGTGGCCGTGCCATCAAATCCCCAGCGCCCCCGACCAAGGCTGCCCTGTCCCTGCAACTGGAGCGGTCCGGCACCGGTTTCTAGATCTAGGCGTCCACCCAGAGGACCCAGGGACAAGCGCAAGATATAACTGCCCAGCGGCTTGATGGGAGTCAGACGCGAACTCAGGTTGTTCGCCTGAAGCGTGACCGTGGTCAACTGTCGCGCCGACCTCTCGGTGAAAGACCATTCCAGATCATTCCATTGCAACTGCAACGCCCCCCCCAACTGCAGGGTATTGAACGGTGCCCCCAGCCCCAGCAACAGGGCTGCCGGAAAATTCAGTTGACCCGTTTGCAATTGCAGCACGCTCCAACCTAGGCGGCCGTGCAAGGGCTGCGGCATGAAAGCGGTGTCGGAATCTTCCACCATCCAATGCAGCCCCCGGGGAGATAACCCCACATGCCAATGCACCCGACCCGGTATTCTACCCAAGGTCTGCTGCGCGCTGAGCAAAAATATATCCGCCGAGCCATCCCACCACACGCCCTCGGCATTAGTCAGCAGCAGTTTGACGCCGGGCTGACGAGCCAAACGCTGGGCCACCCAAGTGGCAGGCACATCCAGCAGCAGGGTCAGCCCCAGCACGCACGAAAACAACAGCCAAATCCACCCCGAATGCCGTCTCATGGGGCGTCTCCCGCCTTGAGCACCAGATGGGCGTTGACTTCACCCGTCTTGGCCGTGGGTTCCACATGGGCCTGGAGCACCACCACCCGGGCATTGCGGCGGACCTGATCCAGCCAATCCACCAACGCGGAAAAGGGGGCGGCTTTCCAGTCCAGCACAAACTGGCCATGGCCTTCGGTACTCAGCCCCTGATGATCCTGCCCCAGGGACTGCAAAGCCTGACGCAGCAGCGGTTCCAGCGCTTGGGGCGCCGGCACCGGGGCCTGATGATGTGGGCTACGCATAGCCTTCCACTCGGCGGCCATGGCTTGCAACTGGGCCTGCTCGCTGTGCATCGCCCGCAACTGCTGCTGCAGGGCGATAATGTGCCCTTGGGCCGGCGCATAGACCACTTCGATCCAGAGTGTGGCCAGCAGCAAGACCCCCAGAATTCCTAGCACCAAGCGCTCGCGGACGGTCCGCTGGCTCCAGAAGTGCCACAGCGCTGTCCGGGCTTGCAACAGGGTTGGGCGCAACGCGGTGCGCAAGGCCACAGAGGCGCGCTGCCAGAGCGCCTTCATGCTGAACTCAGGCGCCATTGCCCCGACTCCCGACGCTGCAGGATCAGACCCATCCCCTGGGCCTTGGTGACCAGAGGGGCCACGGCAAAACCGGGCTTGAACCGCAGCCACAGCGCCTCTTCGCGATAGTCCACCTGCTGCAGGGCTTGACCGGCCTCATGGGCCATGAGCGTGTTGAGCTGGCTCATGAGCGCAGGAAAAGAGCCGGGCAGCACCCCGTCTTCGCTGGCGCGCAGGGTTTCTAGGGCGTGCCGCAAGGCCAACCGCGGTGCCAAACCCGCGGGGACCTGGGGCAGGGTGTCCTGTACTAGGGTTTGCATGGTCTGCTCCGCTTGACGTTGCTGCCACGCCAGCTTGGCCCAGTAAAGGTTCAAGGCCAGGCCCTGCAGCAGCAGCACCAGCAACGTCCAGAGCAGAGCGCCGCGCCAGGGACGCAGCAGGATCCCGAGTTCGCCCATGGGCGGAGAAAAGTCGAATTGACACAGGTTGAATAGGGGCTCGCGTTCAGGATGCAGGGCCAGAAAGGACAGATACTGCTGCTGGGTAAGTACCGGAGCATCTGCCATGTCTGGGGAGGAAACGCGGACCTCGGCCGTGGGGTCCCGACCAGGGCCCTCCTCCAGGGCACTGAATCCGGGAACAGCGGGGCATTGCAGCGGGGCCAAAAAAGGCAGCAGGGGGGGCGCCTCTAGCAAACGCAGTCCGCCGCCAGACCAGGGTTGATCGCGCCAACTCAACACCCGGTGCTGGGGGGGCTCCACCCCTGGGGCTGCACTCATCTCGGGTTGCCAGGCACTCAGCACACTATGGGGGGCCTGCAACCATTGGGCTGGCACCAATTGCCATTGACGCAACCCCAGGGAGCCCAAGGAATCCTGCAAGCACCGCATCCAGGCCCGCTCCACCACGGCCACGGTGCGCCAGGTGCTCTGCGCACGAAGCGGGCTAAGGGCAAAATGGCATTGTTCGGGGGGCTGCAGGACAAATTCTTCCAGCAGATTGGGCAACGCTTCACGCAACCGTTGCAACGGGATTTTTTCCAGTTGGGGCCATTGCCCCGCCACCAACAGCACATCGCAGGCGGGCAAAACCCCTACTGTGCGGTTTGCGGATGGAAGTTCGCTGGGAACACACTGACCCTGGCGCACCAGGCGCACCGCGTCCCCCTGCTCTGCGGTGAGTACAAAAGGCAAAAGCCCCAAGGGGGCGTATTGTGTGACATCGGCCGGCCGCAGGGGCAAAGCCACCCAACATGTAAGCCCTTCGGAAATGGTTCTACCCTCCCACATTGACACCATCCGGCACACCCGGTTTGAGCCAGAGCACCTGGGTTGTATTCCCCGGGCCCATGCGGCGCGTGACCAGAGCCTGCTGTGTGAGCAGCATCCGTCCATGGCGCAACCGCTCCACCACCCAAAAGTACTCCGAGCTTACCCCAAGATTGCGCGCGCTCACCAGCGCCACCTGTGGAAACCGCTGCTGCAGGCGGCCCACCAGGGCACTGTAACTCTGATAAAACCCCTGATTGCGATCGGCGATGACCTGATTGGCCTGGCCCGCATCCACGCCCAGCACAGCCGCCAGCACCACGGGATCCGCCGTATTGGCATTCACCGGGGTAGGGCGCGGCAAAATTACCACAAATTGCGACAATTGTGTCAGTTGATCGGGCGAGGCGGTGGGAATGACTTGGATGAGATCCTGCACCCGGGTCAGAGGCAGAGGACCATCGGATTGAGTGATCTGCACCGGGCGGCTGCCAAGAATGTACTGTGCCACCCGGGCAGAGGCGCTGGAGTCAATGCCCACACTCTGGAGCAAGCGCGCAAAAATCAGCACCGCTTCGGGATTGATCTGGGTGGCCGCCACCCAGCCCCGGTCGCCCGCAGGATTCACGACTTCCACCAAGGAAGTGAGATTAAAACGACTGGTGGCATCCACGATCATGCCCTGCAGCCAGGTTTCCTCCCCATCGGCCAAGACCAGATCACCACCCCCTCCACCTTGATTGTTGACAAAATCAGAGAGCGGAGTCTCGGCGATGGGAACCGCCCAGACTTCCCCCAAATGATCCACGCCCATGGTGCTGTATAAATCTTCGCGCAAAATCAGACGAGCCCAGTCCAGACTACCCGTTCCCAGCCATTGGGCCTGATCGCGCAAGCGTTGATTTTCGAGGGTGCGCACGCGCAGATGTTCGCGCCACAGCAAGCCACTGACCAGTGTAGTCACCACGGCCACCACCAGCAGGGCCGCCAGCAAGGCCGCACCACCTTGCGCACGGGACGAGCCCGCCGTGGTCCGCAGGGGGGCACCAGTGACGCACCAGAATCTGTGCGTCATCCGTTTTGCCCCGTCAGACAGATCTTATGCAGGGGGGCGGTATCTGCACCAGGGAGCAGTATTGCCAGATCCAGGCCCAGCAACAGCGCATTGCCCCGCAGGTTGGGCAGGCGCCATTGCGCGTCGATCTGTTGCCCATCCGTAGTCCAGTCGGCTCCGCTCATGCGCACCCGGGCCTGCAGATCGGCCGTCTGGGTCATGAGAGGGACACTCGTCACAGGAAAAAGAGCGTCCGGTTCCTAGCACTGTTGCAGCTTATTCCAGTTTTGCAGAAGGGTTTGCCGGGTTGACACAGGCGCAGATTCCAGGCGTTCGATGAGGCCATCGTTCCAGCGATAGCTGACAATCACCCACAACCCTGCACCATTGGGTTGATGGCGCTGACGAATCAGATCCACACGATGAGCGGCCACATTCACGGGCACACCCGCCAGCCATTGATCGGGCGGACCCAACTCACGACAATCCTGGTCCCATTGCCCAAACAAGCTGCGTGCGGCATCGAATTGCTGGTCGTGGCGCGCCAGGACATCCCGGGTGCGCACCATGGAATCCAGGGCACGCCAGGATAAAATCGCCATCAGCGCCATCAGCAACAGCGCCACCATCACTTCCAGTAAAGTAAAGCCCTCCGGCGGGCGAGCACGCCCCAGAAGTGCGCCACCGCTCACAAGACAAACCCTGCCGTATTGGTGACCAAATTGACCGCCTGCGCCAGCACCTGATCGTCCTGATCACTCGTCACCTGCACATCCACACGCCGAAAGGCAGGATTGGGCGTAGGACTGACATGCTGATGACAGATGAAATGATAAGCCCCCTGGGAGCAATCAAAGCTGCTGTCTCCTACGTTGGGCCAAACACCATCCAGGCGCAAACCAGCCTGGACGTTGTCAGCACTCCATTGAGCCGCCAAACGCGGGCCTAGGGCATCGCTGGCCTGGGTCAGGACACCCAGAGCGCGCATTCCGGCCAGCAACACTACCCCGGTCACAAACAGGGCCACCAATACTTCGATCAGGGTAAAGCCCGAGTGTGCAACAGGGTAAACTAGCGCCCGGGAAACCTTGAGGCCAGGTGTGCACAGCGGCACCAGCGCGCGCGGCCTAGGGTTCATGGCGCAACCCGAAAATGACCCAGACCATCACTTTGCACCAAAGCCTGTTGGTCCTGACGCTGCAGAAGCAAGGCCAGGGGCTGCAAGGTTTCCACCCCCAACTCAAACTGGAGTTGGTCCAGCTCCGCTCCATTCTGCCCCGAGTCCAACTGCAACAGGTGCTCTAGGGGAGGAGAAAAACGCCCTGGCGGAAGCCGGTCATCGGGGGAAGGTTCCCAGCCATTAGGCTGAGCCTGCATGAAGCGCCAGCCTTGATGATCCAGAATGAACAGCACTGGCGCCCCCGTCAGACTGACTTCGTCAGCGGCCACATCCAGCACCGCAGCCAACTGGTCCGCCTGGCGCCGTAAGGGAATTTGGGTGGGGGCACGAACCGACAGCGTAACCAGCGTGACGGCCAACCCCATGATGACCAACACGATCAGCAACTCGATCAGGGTGAAGCCGGCTTGACCGGTGTCAGTTGCTCCAGTTACCGATGTCGGCATCATTACCCTCGCCGCCCGGTTTACCATCGGCACCTAGACTCCATACATCGATTTCTCCATGCTGCCCCGGATTGGCATATTGATAGGGGTTACCCCAGGGATCCTTGGGCAAATTATCCAGCGTGGCTTTCCAGTTGTTGGGAACCGGTTCAGCAGCCGGTTTATTGACCAGGGCGTCCAGCCCCTGATCGGTGCCGGGGTAGCGCCCGTTGTCCAGACGATAGAGTTTGAGAGCCTGCACGATGCTGGCAATATCCTGGCGCGCCGCAATGCGTCGTGCCTCGTCCGGTCGGCTCATGACCCGGGGGACGATCAGAGCCGCCAGAATGCCGATGATAATCATCACCACCATGATTTCGATCAGGGTAAACCCCCTTTGCGCTTGGGCAGCCAAGGAAGGGGAACCTGCATAGCGCGGGGATTGGGTGGCCCATTGACCGGGATTGGCGTGCACCCCCCGGAAGCGGCCAGTCAGGGGGGGCAAGGGTTGGTGCAGTAAATGCATGGGTTCTTGACCTCTGGTGAATACGACGGAAAACCGGTATCTTAACAGGATCATGGCTGCTCTTCGATTTGACCGCACCACTTTGCGCGCGCCCTTGCTTCTGCAAGGAGCCATGATGCTGCTTTGTGCCGTGCAATTGGGCTACTGGACTCCGCATCTGCTGGCTCCGGCGCCTCTCGACCCACCCCCTCAACCCTACCTTCCAGGCGATGCCCCTGCCACCACCGGCTGGCGGTCGCTGTTCGAACCCAATGCCGCACCCCAGGGCGTGGCGCTGCAACTGCACGGCGTGGTGTTAGGGAGCCCCGAGGAAAGCATGGCCTTGGTCAGCGTGAATGGCGCCCGTGTGCACCCCGTACGCGTGGGGCAAGACATCGTCCCGGGATTGCGTTTGGAGGGGGTCACCCTGTATAACGCCAGCATCTCCCGCAACGGGGTGAAGGAAACGCTGGCGCTGGCCACGCACAGGGCGCTTCAAGCCGCTCCGGGCACACCCGTTTCTCCCGGCAATGCGCCGCCCGCACCGCACTAAGGCAAGCCCAGCGCCGTCCCGTCAGACCCGGCTGGATGCCCTGCGTGGCGTGGCCATCCTCATGATGGTAGCCTTTCATACCTGCTACGACCTGACTCATTTCGGATACGCCCACTTCCGAATGCTGGAAGATCCCTTCTGGACCACGTGGCGTACCCTCATCGTCAGTTGTTTCGTGTTCTTGGCGGGAGCAAGTCAACAGCTGTCTCTAGCAGGATCGCAACGGAGTTTTTACACGCGTCTTGCTCAGGTGGGTGGTTGTGCCGTTCTGGTCAGCCTGGTCACTCTGGCGCTGTTTGGAACACGCTGGATTTATTTTGGGGTGCTGCACTTTTTTACCCTGGCTGCCCTGTTGACGCGCCCGGTGCTGTCACGTCCGGCCATCCTGGGTTGGGGTGGTGTGGGTTTGCTCCTGCTGGCCCAGGTCCTGGCCAGTCCCCTGATGGATTCTCGCCCCCTCAACTGGATTGGGCTTGCTGCGCATAAACCCGCCACAGAAGACTATGCGCCCCTGGTGCCCTGGTTGGGCCTGTACTGGTTAGGTGCCTGGTTGCAGCTACGGTTTCCTCACTGGAGCGGCGCGCAGGCACTCACTTCCGCACGACCCACCAGGCTGTTCGCCCTTCTGGGACGCCACGCACTGCTGATTTATATGCTGCACCAACCCCTGCTATTTGGTTTGATGAGCGCATTCAGACTGTAAACAACGGGAAGAGCGCGACGGGAAGAATAAAAAAAGCGAGGCCAGAATCTGACCTCGCGAGGCGGGGGAAAGGGAGGGCCAAAAGCCGCGCGCCTAGCGCTGGCTTAGTTGACAGCCTGCTCTTGGGCGTGAAAACGCTGCAATTCCTTCATGTGGGTGCGCAGCGCCACCTGTGCCTGATAAAACGCCTGACGATAGCTGTCCAGCGACTGCTGGCTGACGGCCATGTAATGCTCATCGCCACTGGCCAGAGCCTGGGTGAGTTGATCGCGTGCACGGGCCATTGCCGTGGCCAGACGGGACACCTGATCCACCTGCTGATTCAAGGCCGCCATCAACGCCTTATGAGTTTGGGCGCGTTGCAGCTGCTCACTGCCCTGCTCCATCAACGCCAGGCGCGCCTGCTCCGGCAAGAGAGCGCTGTGGGCAGCACGTGGCTCAGATTCCTGAGGGTGATGCAAGGTACCGGCCCAGGCGGCATGCGGGCCGCTCAAAG
>JAJZHV010000044.1 GCA_021804345.1 Pseudomonadota bacterium
ATTGTTATTTCCCAACTGAGCCAACATCTGGGGAGTGCGGTTTACAATCCAGACAGGCTGACCGCGCCATTCCTGGGTCATCATCATTCCCGGCTCCACTTTGGAAACGTCCACTTCTACCGGCGCGCCGGCCGCCTTGGCGCGGGCGCTAGGCAACATACTCAAAATAAAGGGCGTTCCCACCGCCGCAACTCCTGCCGCACCCACAACTGTGGTTGCGCCTACCAGGAATTTACGTCGCCCATGATCTGCCAATGTTTCACTCATGATGTTTTACCTGTTTTTGGGCTATATTGTTGGTACAAATGGGAGATTCTAACAGACCCCCCATGCCAAAATTGTAAAAAAGATCGTCACTTCTTTACACAAACACGCCGATGTTGCGCTGCAACGTCTATCATAACCCTAATCTTCGATAAAAATATTGATCTAATGCAAAAACTTTGGCTGATTTTTTCCCAAACCGTCACCATCTGCCTTGGCCTGTTATTCGTGATGGTTTCCTTGCGCCTGGATGTCGTCCCTGGAACCCGTACCTTGGGGACGATACACGAGGCCAGTAGAGACAACACCGCAACACCCCCAGGCTCTTTTCGAGAGGCCGCGCGCAAGGCGACTCCCTCGGTCGTCAACATTTTTACCAGCAAGCAGGTGCACTCACCGCATCCACCCATCTTTCCGGACAACCCGGGGCTGCGGCGCTTTTTTGGCGACACCCTGCCTCCGGACACTCCACAACAGCAGTTCAGCCTGGGTTCGGGCGTGATTGTTTTGGCGCAGGGCTATATTCTCACTAACGACCATGTCATTGATGGGGCCCAGGAAATTCAGGTCGCGCTGTCGGACGGACGCAACGTCAAGGCGCAGCTCGTGGGCGCCGATCCAGAAACGGATCTGGCAGTCCTCAAGGTTGACCTGCAGGATCTGCCCGCTGTTACTTTCGGGGTTTCTGAACAAGTTCGAGTGGGCGATATGGCACTGGCCATTGGCAATCCTTTTGGGGTGGGCGAAACAGTCACTTTAGGCATCATCAGCGCCCTGGGGCGCAGCAAACTGGGCATCAACACCTTTGAAAACTTCATCCAAACCGATGCCGCCATCAACCCCGGCAATTCCGGCGGCGCCCTGGTGGATGCCTCGGGCAATCTGATCGGAATCAATAGTGCTATTTATTCCAAATCCGGAGGATCACAAGGCATCGGCTTTAGCATCCCGGTCAGCCTGGCCAAGTCCGTGATGGAGGAAATCATCCAATCTGGCGCGGTAACACGAGGCTGGATTGGGGTGGAGGTACAGGATCTTACCCCTGAATTGGCCGAATCTTTTCAGCTTGCAAAGCCGGATGGCGCACTCATTTCGGGTGTTTTGAAGGGAGGGCCCGCAGAACGTGCAGGCGTACGCCCGGGGGATGTACTGGTCCAGGTGGAAAACAAACCCATCCTGGATTCTCAGGAAATGCTGAATCGGATTTCAGCTCTCAAGCCCGGACAAAACGCCCATCTTAACGTGTTACGTAACCATCAAATCCTGGAATTGAACGTCACGGTGGGGAAACGGCCCAAGGGCTCGATCAGGAATCTGGAGGAAGAGCCGGAACAGTAACCACGGACGTTGATCTTGGCTGAATCCGGGTTGCTACCAGAATACCCACCTCATAGAGCAACCACAAAGGCAAGGCCAACATGGTTTGTGAGACGGCATCGGGCGGGGTAAATACCGCCCCCACGACGAAGGCCCCCACGATCACATAACGCCGTGCCAAGCGCAGTTGTGGCACGGATATTACGCCCAGTTTCACCAACAGGACCACCGCGACCGGTGTTTCGAAAGCCAATCCGAAGGCCAGAAAGATATTGATGACAAATCCCAGATACTTTTCGATGTCCGTCATTACTTCCACGCCCTGCGGAGCCGTGTTGGCAAAAAATCCGAACACAAAGGGAAAAACGGCAAAGTAGGCGAAGGCCATACCAAAGTAAAACAAGGCCGTACTGGAAAGAATCAGAGGGAGCGCCAGGCGCTTTTCGTGGGCATACAATCCAGGCGCCACAAACCCCCAGATTTGGTACAACACATAGGGCAACGCCAATAAAAAGGCCACCAATCCGGCCACTTTCATCGGCACAAAAAATGGCGTGGTCACCTCGGTGGCAATCATATGTCCACCCACCGGCATTTTGCTCAGCAAGGGTAAAGCCAGCCACGTATACAGGTGATTGGCAAAGGGGAGCAGGCCCAGGAACACCACCAGTACGGCCACCACAGCACGAATCAGGCGCGTGCGCAATTCCAGCAAATGTCCGATAAACTCCTGGATGGCGCCGTTTTCTTCATTCACGGGGAAGGGTTCTCCACAATGGCCTGCAACTCGACCCCGGCAGCACGTCCTTCTGTCTTGTCACTGCTCACAGTCACGGCTGTTGCGCCCTCGGTGCACCCCGGTGCCCCTAGCCCGTTTTGGTGGCTCATGGATACGCTACGCCGTGGTGCGCCACGGATGCTAAAAGGATCGCCGCCAAAGGGACTGCTGTCACGGGCAACAGTAGCCATCGGCGGAGCAGAAAGCCCTGGAGCCGAGAGGGGAGGCAACTGACCAGTATCTGACGGGAGAGTGGAAAACCCAGGGACGAGTTCCGGCGCAGAGACGGAAGTCGTGTTCAGATCTGCGGGCACGGCGGGCGAATTGAGCAAGGTTTCCACCTCTGCGCCAGTTTGAGTGACCTGTTGCTGCACCTCCCGTGCAGCCTCATTCATACGCTGCTGCAATCCCTGTAATTCTGACTGCTGAATTTCCCTTTCGATTTCCGCCTTCACAGAATTGGCGTAGCGCCGAAATCGACCAAACAATACCCCCGCCGCTCGCGCCACTTTGGGTAAACGCTCGGGGCCGATGGCCACCAGAGCCACCAGTCCCACCAAGCCAATTTCAGAAACGCTAAAATCCAGCATGAAGCAGCAACAGCATCCCGGCCCTCAGGACTGGGACTTCTCTCGCACGCTCACCTCGGGTGCTGGCATGGCGGACTTTTGCTCCAGCGGCCTGGCTTCTTCCCCCTTGGCCTCAGCGCCCGAAGCACCTGCTGTCCCCCCACCGGATCCAGCCATCCCTTCCTTGAAGCCTTTTACCGCCCCACCCAAATCAGCGCCGATATTACGCAACTTTTTAGTGCCAAACACCAGCACCACGATCAAAAGAATCAGTAACAAGTGTTGAATCGTAAACAGGTCACCCATGGTGGTCTCCTTCCCTATAGCGCCAATAACGTGCTGCTTGGTTATTTGTTCGTTTGTAGCGGAGGCAATACACCCCCGCCCAGTATATGAACATGCAGGTGAAACACTTCCTGACCGCCTCCGCGCCCCGTATTGATCACGGTACGAAACCCCTGTTGCAAGCCCGTCTGTTGCGCCAGGCGCGGTGCCTGAAGCAACATTTTCCCCAACAATGCCTGATCTTCTGCCTGGCATTGGCTCAGGGAGTCTACGTGTTTTTTGGGGATAATCATGAAATGCACCGGTGCCGCTGGGTGAATATCATGAAAAGCCAGGAGTTCATCGTCCTCGTAAATCTTTTGACAAGGAATTTGCCCCTGCACGATTTTGCAAAAAATACACTCCGTCATCGTCGTTTCCTCAGCGCCGTGCTGCCTTTTCCTCAATGCCGGATATCCCTTCACGCCGAGCCAGTTCCATCAGGACATCGCGCGAGGACAAACCAAAATGTGCCAACATCACCAAGGTATGAAACCAGAGATCGGCGGTTTCCCGAACGATATGCAGTCTATCACCGTCCTTGGCCGCTAAGGCGGTTTCCAGCGCCTCTTCCCCCACCTTACGAGCAATAGCGTCTACCCCCTTGTGGTAGAGCGCGGCCACATAAGAGCTTTCCGGGCTTGCACCTTTGCGCCCCAGAAGAGTCTGGTCCAGTCGTTGCAGAATATCCGTCGCACTAGTCATGATTTCTCTGTGTTGAATAAATGGTCTGTGGTGCTTTGATGACGGGCTCCACCTCAATCCAGGTGCCCTCTTCCAAACGCCTGAAAAAGCAATGTGCACGCCCCGTATGGCAAGCAATACCACCCGCTTGATGAACCTGCAGCAACAGGACATCGCCATCACAATCCAGGCGAATTTCCTGAACGTGCTGCTGATGTCCGGACTCTTCTCCCTTTACCCACAGACGTCCACGGGAGCGCGACCAATAGGTTGCACGACCCGTTTCCCGGGTCAACTGCAAGGCCTCCCGATTCATCCAGGCCACCATCAATACCTGGCCAGTATTCGCCTCTTGTGCAATGGCGGGGGCCAAGCCCTGCTCATTCCACTGTACCATCTCCAGCCAGTGCGCCCTCATCGCCGAACCTCGATCCCCTGGGCGTGCATCAAATCCTTGGCCTGGCGAACCGTATATTCGCCATAGTGAAAAATACTGGCCGCCAGAACGGCATCTGCCCCTCCCTGGAGAATGCCATCACACAGATGCTGCAAGGTGCCCACACCACCACTGGCAATGACGGGCACTCCCACGGCATCCGTCACCGCACGGGTCAAGGCCAGATCAAAACCCTCCCGGGTTCCATCCCGATCCATGCTGGTCAGCAGAATCTCCCCGGCCCCCAAGTCTGCGCAACGCACAGCCCAGGTCACCGCATCAAGCCCTGTGGCGCTGCGTCCGCCATGCGTGAACACCTCCCAGCCAGAAGGGGTAGCAGCGCGCTTGGCATCGATCGCCACCACGATGCATTGTGATCCAAAATGCTGCGCAGCTTCCGCCACTAACGCAGGCCGATGGACTGCTGCCGTATTGATGCTGATTTTGTCGGCACCCGCGTTCAGTAAACGTCGGACATCCTGCACCTCGCGTACGCCTCCTCCTACGGTCAGGGGAATAAAAACCTGGGCCGAGACCGCCTCGATGATGGGCAAAATCAAATCCCGACCATCCGAACTGGCGGTGATGTCGAGAAACGTCACCTCATCTGCCCCTTGCTCGTCATACCGACGGGCTACTTCCACCGGATCACCGGCGTCTCGTAATCCCACGAAATGGATGCCTTTGACCACACGTCCGGCATTCACATCCAGACAAGGAATAATGCGCTTGGCCAGGCCCATGTCAGGCGTCAGCGCTTTTTTCAGCAGACAGCTGAATGGCCAGTCGGTTGGCCTCGGCAAAATCTAGGGTCCCCTCATAAATGGCACGACCCGTAATGGCCCCAAGAATGCCCTCGTCCTGTGCGGCACAGAGCGCCCGGACGTCTCCTAATCCATTGATTCCACCGCTGGCGATGACCGGAACCGTCAGGGCCCGGGCCAAGGCCACCGTCGCCTCAATATTCACCCCCACCAGCATGCCATCGCGACCAATATCTGTATAAATCACGGCTTCGACCCCATAACCCTGAAACCGCCGCGCCAGATCGATCACCTCATGGCCCGTGAGCTTGGACCAACCGTCTACAGCCACTTTTCCCTCTCTGGCATCCAGGCCCACCATGATATGTCCGGGAAACGCATCACACGCTTCATGCAGAAAACCAGGGTTTTTTACGGCGGCAGTCCCGATGATGACTTCCGATACGCCGCTATCCAGGTAGCGTTCGATAATATCCAGCGTACGGATTCCACCACCCAATTGAATGGGAATTGCGCCATTGATCTCGTCCACGATTTCCTGCATGGCACGCTCGTTGACGGGTTTTCCAGAAAATGCTCCGTTCAGATCCACCAGATGAAGGCGCTGCGCCCCCTGGTTTAGCCAATGTCGTGCCATTTGCGCCGGATCTTCCGAGAACACCGTCGCTTCTTCCATCAGCCCCTGGCGCAAGCGCACACATCGGCCATCCTTGAGATCAATAGCAGGAATCAACATCATGATGGGAATACCTAAGGTTTCCAATGAACAAAGTTAGCCAATAAAGCCAGGCCGGATGCCGCACTCTTTTCCGGGTGAAATTGAACCGCAAACAGATTGTCCTGTGCCACAGCACAAGTAAATACAAAAGGATACTGAGTGGTCGCTGCCGCTAACTGCGAGGCATGTTCCTGCACAAAGTAGCTATGCACGAAATAAAAACGGGTACCGACTGGAATCCCTCGCCATAGCGCGTGATCCTGACAGGGGGACACTTCATTCCAACCCATATGTGGAACCTTCAGTCGGGAGCCGTCGGCCGCAAACATTCGCTGTGCTGGAAAGCGACGCACTTGCCCGGAAAGCAACCCCAATCCGGCACACGGACCTTCTTCTGATGCATCGAATAGCATCTGCAAGCCAATGCACAACCCCAGAAAGGGCTTGTTGCGGGCCGCTTCCACAAGCGCTTGACGCAAGTGATGCTGCTCAAGCGCACGCATACAATCAGGCATAGCTCCCTGCCCCGGAAAAACCACCCGCTCTGCGCGACGAATCTGATCCGGGTCGGCGGTAATCATGACCTGGTCCTGCGGTGCCACGGTCTCCAACGCCTTGGCCACAGAACGCAAATTTCCCATGCCGTAGTCCACGACGGCGATCATTGTCACGCGCGTCCCCAATCTGTCACAGCGATCCTTTGGTAGAAGGCATCATGCCGCCCCCGCGAGGATCGCGCTCCACGGCAGCACGCAACGCCCTACCGAAAGCCTTGAAGAGGGTTTCGGCCTGATGATGCGCATTGCGCCCCTTGAGATTGTCCACATGCAGGGTAACCCCTGCATGATTGACGAATCCTTGAAAAAATTCCTGCAATAGATCCACGTCAAAATCCCCAATGCGCGCCCGGGTGAAGGGCACGTCAAAAAACAGGCCAGGGCGACCCGACAAATCCAGCACTACACGCGTGAGTGACTCGTCCAGAGGAATGCAGGCATGCCCATAACGCCTCAGGCCTTTTTTATCCCCCACGGCTTGAGCCAAGGCCTGCCCCAGACAAATACCCACATCCTCCACACTATGGTGAGCGTCGATGTGCAGATCGCCTGTTGCCTGCACCATCAAATCCACGAGTCCGTGTCGCGCTACCTGATCCAGCATATGATCCAGAAAGGGGACTCCCGTGTCCAGACGAGATTGGCCCGTGCCATCCAGATCGAGCTCGACAGTAATGCGAGTTTCAAGGGTGTTGCGCGAAATCTGCGCTGAACGCATTAGGAAGTACCTGTGCGGTTTGAGAATTCAAACCTGTGAGGGTTAGTCGGAGAAAACGGTTCGTGCCAGCACGTTCTGGAATGCGGTCAGAAACTGCTGGTTTTCTTCGGGTGAACCCACCGTCACGCGCAGACAATCCGCCAGTAGAGCATGAGCTTTTCCCAAATTCTTGATTAATATACCACGATGACGCAGAGCGTCAAAGATGCGAGCCGCGCTCGCCACACGCAGTAGCAAAAAATTGGCTTCGCTCGGATAAACCGTTACCCCTTCGAGTAAGGCCAATTGACTGCGCAGCACTTCCCGCTGCTGGCGAATGCGCCCTGTTTGCTCCTGTAATACCGACAGATGACGCAGCATATAAGTGGCGACCGCCTGATCTGGCACGGAAATATTATAGGGCAAGCGGACCTTTTCCAGTTGGTCGACCAGTGCCCGAGGCCCCGCCAAAAACCCCAGACGAATTCCGGCCAAGCCCAACTTGGAGAGCGTACGCATCACCAGCAAGTTGGGATAGTTGAGCAATTCTGGCAAAAAAGATTGGTCCGTAAAGGGAAAGTACGCTTCGTCCACCACCACCAATCCGGATGTTTGCTGCAACACCGTGCGCAGCAGGGCA
>JAJZHV010000045.1 GCA_021804345.1 Pseudomonadota bacterium
TTGGGGATAAGATTATCGTAAAAAGCGCCATGAAGGCTGCTGGGGTACCC
The DNA here is from genome assembly GCA_021804345.1 of Pseudomonadota bacterium. Lineage (GTDB taxonomy): Bacteria > Pseudomonadota > Gammaproteobacteria > Burkholderiales > Ferrovaceae > JAJZHV01. The sequence continues at coordinate 51 of JAJZHV010000045.1, forward strand.
GTTGTTCCCGGTTCCGAAGGGCAATTGCCTGAAGACCCCAAGGAGCTTAAAAAAATCGCCACGGAGATTGGCTACCCGGTGTTGATCAAGGCGGCTGCCGGAGGGGGGGGCCGTGGCATGCGTGTGGTGGAGAAGGAAGAGGATCTGATGTCTTCTCTGGAATTGACGCGTGGCGAGGCCCGTGCAGCCTTTGGCAATGATACTGTGTACATGGAGAAGTACCTCAGTCAACCGCGGCATATCGAAATCCAGGTTTTGTCTGATGAGCATGGCAATGCTGTTTATTTGGGCGAGCGGGATTGTTCCATGCAACGGCGGAATCAAAAAATCATTGAGGAAGCCCCTGCACCAGGCTTGACTGAAAAAATGCGTCAGAAAATCGGCGAGAGCTGTGTGGCCGCCTGTAAACGGATCAAATATCGTGGGGCTGGAACTTTCGAATTTCTGTATGAAAACGGTGAGTTCTATTTCATCGAGATGAATACGCGTGTGCAAGTGGAACACCCGGTTACCGAGTTGATCACGGGCGTTGATATCGTACAGGAGCAAATCCGGATTGCAGCCGGCCAAAAACTAGCTTTGCGCCAAAAGGATGTTTTGTTGCGCGGGCATGCCCTGGAATGTCGAATCAATGCTGAAGATCCCTTTACCTTCATTCCCTCGCCGGGGCGGATTACCCAGTACCACGCACCTGGAGGACCTGGGACACGGGTGGATTCCCACATCTACCATAACTATTTTGTTCCCCCGTACTACGACTCTTTAATTGCCAAGGTGCTGACCCACGGTGCAACCCGTGAGCAGGCTCTGGCCAGAATGCGCATCGCTCTCTCCGAGATGGTTGTGGAGGGCATCAAAACCAACATTCCCCTGCATCAGCAACTGCTGATGGACAAGGAATTCATGAAGGGTGGCACCAGCATTCATTATCTGGAAGAAAAGCTGGCCAAAAGCAAGCTGTGACCATGGCCTGGAAGCGTGTCATCCTTGAGACCTCGAGTCAGACCGCGGAGGCGCTTTCCGAGGCGCTCATGGAATGTGGTGCTCTGGCTGTCAGTATCGAACAGAACTTGGGTGTGGCAGGTGATTGGGAACTTTTCGGCGAACCGGGTGAACAGGTTGCAGCGCTTTGGCCCCATTGTCTGGTGGATGCTTTGCTGCCCTTGGAGCGGGATGAAACTGCACTGATTGAGCAAGCGCTGGAACAAGCAGGGATTCTGGATATTCCCGCCTGGCAGGTTGACGTCGTGGCGGATCAGGACTGGGTCCGCTTAACTCAAAGCCAGTTTGATCCCATCGAGGTATGGCCGAAGCTCTGGATTGTTCCAACCTGGCACCAACCGCCAGATCCTCATGCCGTCAATATTCGTCTCGACCCAGGTCAAGCCTTTGGTACGGGAAGTCATCCTACGACACAACTCTGTTTACGCTGGTTGGCCGGGCACTCCACCCTGGCGCAAGAGTCCCTGTTGGATTATGGGTGCGGCTCTGGAATTCTGGCCATTGCAGCCAGTTTGCTGGGGGCAAAACCTGTGGTAGGCGTCGATATTGATCCGGTGGCCGTAGAAACGGCATGCGCCAATGGGCTCAGAAATCAGGCTTCAGCAGAATTTCTGTTGCCAGCACACCTCGCGGCAGAGGCTTTCTTTGATGGGATCGTGGCCAATATTTTGTCGGCCCCTTTGATTCTGTTAGCCCCTTTGTTAATGCACCATCTTAAACCAGGGGGCTGGATCACCCTGTCCGGTATTCTTGCGCGCCAGTCCCAGCAGGTAGTCGCCGCCTACGCGTCTCAGTGTACACTGCAGGTTGTGGGCGAATCTGACGGTTGGGTGTGTTTGTCCGGACGCAAACATCTGGATGAAAGCACCATCAAACGAGAACTGGGCAAGATGACGAAATAGGAAGTGGATCAGTTATACTGCCCGGAACTCTCACTTGGAACTGGTGCAATGTCCGATCCCGACGACCGAAAATATACCCCAGCACACCAATGGGTCATGCCAGATCAGTCTGGGGACCTTCTGATCGGTATCACGGATTTTGCCCAGAATCAGTTGGGAGATATTCTGTTTGTGCAACTTCCCCGAGTGGGACAGGTTCTTGGCGACCAGGAGTCTTGTGCTGTCGTGGAGTCTGTGAAATCGGCTTCCGATATCCCGGCGCCACTGGCAGGCGTGGTGCTGGCACTGAACAGCGCGCTGTCCGATAGCCCCGAAGTACTCAATACACGGCCTTACGACAACTGGTTGTTCAAGATGCGCCCTGCACATCCGCAAGACGTTGCACGGTTACTCAATGTTGAGCAATATCGCCCCCTCACCTCATAGGAGAACATCATGTCAACGGTTACATTGGCGGGAAACCTTATCACTGTCGCAGGTCAATTTCCCCAGGTGGGGCAGATCGCACCAGATTTTTCCTTGACCGGGAAGGACCTGGCTGAAAATACCCTCGCCACATTTTCGGGACGGCGAAAAATTCTCAATATCGTGCCGAGTCTCGATACCCCCACGTGTGCCACTTCAACCCGCACATTTAATGAAACTGCGGCTGGTTTGAGCCAGACGGTGGTTCTGGTGATTTCTGCCGACCTTCCCTTTGCCATGTCCCGTTTTTGTGTGGCCGAAGGTCTGGACGGCGTAGTCACCTTATCCTCCTTTCGTTCACCGGGGTTTCACAGCGATTATGGCGTGGATATCACAGACGGACCTCTGCGTGGTTTGACTGCTCGGGCTGTGGTGGTTCTGGATGAACATAATCGGGTACTTCATTCACAACTCGTACCTGAAATCAAAAACGAGCCGGACTATCAGGCTGCTCTGGCTGTTTTACGCGGATGAAGACATTGATCTGCGGGTCCATGGCTTACGACACCATCATGGTGTTTGAAGACCGATTTCAACATCATATCCTACCCGAAAAAATACATATTCTGAGTGTGGCCTTTCTGGTGCCGGAAATGCGCAAGGAGTTTGGCGGTACTGCGGGAAATATTGCGTATAACCTGAAATTATTGGGTGAGAGCCCCATGATCATGGCGACGGCAGGACGCGACTTTGCAGACTATAGCCAACGGTTGAAAGATCTGGATATCGATCAGGGATTCATTCGGCTGATTCCGGACAGCTATACTGCTCAGGCGTTCATTACGACGGATCTGGATGATAATCAGATCACGGCCTTTCACCCCGGCGCGATGAATTTTTCACACCTGAATCACATACCCGATAGTCAGGATGTGCGTTTTGGTCTGATTGCGCCGGATGGTCGTGAGGGGATGATGCAGCACGCACGGCAATTTGCCGCTGCGCAGATTCCCTTTCTGTTCGATCCCGGCCAGGGACTGCCCATGTTTTCGGGTAGCGAGTTACTGGCGTTTCTGGAGTTGGCCTCCTATCTGGCTGTGAACGACTATGAAGCCACCTTGCTGTGTGAAAAAACCGGTCGTTCTTTCGATCAATTGGCGGCCATGGTCCAGGCTGCCGTTGTGACGAAAGGTGCGGAAGGATCCCTGATCTACGCGCCAGAGGGCTTGATCAGTATTCCCGCTGTTCGCCCGGAGGCCGTGGAGGATCCCACGGGTTGCGGTGACGCCTACCGTGCTGGTCTGATTTATGGGCTCTCCAGACAATGGCCGTGGGCCAAAACCGGGCGCCTGGCTTCCTTGATGGGGGCTTTGAAAATCGCCCATCGGGGCGGGCAGAATCACCGTTATACCCGTTCCGAGATCTCCCATCGGTTTCAGCAAGCCTTCGGTATCGACATGGACTCATGAGAAAGTTAGCGCTCACTCTCCGCTTGTTTATTGTTAGCGCTCATGTACTGCGAGGGGTTTTGGTCACAGCTTGGATACTGCCGCGACTATCACGAGAGGATCGCAACCAGGCTATCCAACGCTGGGCCAGGCAGCTGTTGCAGATTTTGCGAATGGACTGGCGTGTATCTGGAGCGCTGCCATCCTTGGATCAGTTTCCCGTCCTATTGACCTCTAATCACGTCTCATGGGTTGACATTTTTGTCATCCAGGCGCTCTACCCTGTCCGTTTTGTCTCTAAATCTGAGGTCAGAGCGTGGCCAGTTTTTGGTTGGCTGGCTGCTCGCACGGGTACCTTGTTTCTGGTTCGTGCTTCACGTCGACAAACGGCTGAAATTGGCACCCAAATGCAGTCCGTATTAGCGCAGGGGGACAGCCTGGGATTGTTCCCCGAGTCCACTACCTCCGATGGCCAAACCCTATTGCCCTTTAGAAGCCCAATGCTTCAAGCGGCGGTAGATAGTAAGCGCCCACTTTTGCCAATATTCATCCATTATAAGCTGTCTGATGGGCAGCCTAATCCTTACCTACCCTTCGTTGGCTCCATGACGTTTGTGGAATCTCTGCTCAAGATTCTTGGCGGGCCAGCAGCCACAGTGGACATCCGGATAGGACCACTGACACACCCCTTGCAGCAACATCGACGTGAGCTGGCAGTGTTGCTGGAACAGCACACACGGGCCTTAATGGTGGGAACGACGAGGACAGGATACCTGGAACAGGGCGAGGTCCTCCAAACGTACGGCAGTGAGATGCCCTCCCCACAGGCAGCCGGTATCGAGTGCCAATAAGCGAGAGGGCTGGTCCAAATGGAGTCCGAGGGCGGACCAATGCCCAAAAATGAGGTTTTCGCCAGCCGAACGGCGTCCAGGCACTTGAAACCAGGGCATATACCCCTTGGGGATATCGCAAAGGGCTCCCTTATGGGCAAACTCCATCGAGCCATCCGCAGAACAGATTCGCAGTCGCGTCAACCCATTGGTAATGAGGCGCAGACGGTCCATGCCAGCGAGCCCCGGAGACCAGCGATGGGGCCGATTACCATACATCTCTTTCAAAAATTCTCGGTAGGAGGCTGCGCGTAGGGCCTGTTCTACCTCTCCAGCCAGTTCTTTGGCTTGGCGGACATCCCACTGAGGCAGCAAACCGGCATGAACCATGGTGTAGCCTTGGGCGCAATGGATGAGGGGACGTTGGCGCAACCATTCCAGGAGTTCAATCCGATCGCAGGCCTCAAGCACGCCATCCAGGGTATCCCCGCGGTGAAGTGGTGCGAATCCCTCGGAAACACTCAGCAAATGCAGATCATGATTCCCTAAAACACACACCGCACGGGATCCGAGTCCTTTCACATAACGCAATACTTCCAGGGAATGAGGGCCACGGTTGACCAGATCTCCCACAAACCAGAGCTGGTCCTGATCCCAACGCAGCGGCAGACGTGTCAGAAGAAGCTCCAGAGACTCAAAACATCCCTGGAGATCTCCTATAGCGTAAATACTCATCGGGTGCGAAGGACAATGATGGCCTGACTAATGCGGTGACATGCGGGCAACACAGCGTGCAATGGCGCGTTACTTGACTGCTGCAACCATGTAATCGACCGTGGCTTTGACGTCTGCGTCGGAAAGGCCGGGGTTTCCGCCCTTGGCGGGCATGCTTTTTTTGCCCTTCAGCGCACTGTTGTAGAGCGCTTCCATTCCTTGCGCAATTCGCGGTGCCCAAGCAGCCTTATCACCAAACTTGGGTGAACCCAAAGCGCCGGATGCGTGGCAACCCATGCAAAGAGAATTGTAGGTTGTTTCCCCTAGCTTGTTTCCGGCAGCGGCGGGAGCGCTGGCCGCAGAGGATTTGCTGCCTGCGGCAGCGCCGGAATCAGAGGCTGGTGCGGCCTCTGGCACAGTGGCGAGCGGTCGTGCCACGGTGGCAATGCTTACTTCTCCCGAGGGTTTGATGCGTTCTTCGACCGTGGATTTTGCAGCAGTATTGTCCAAAGAAGCGGCTTGAAGGGAGTTGTCGGTCATGGTACGAAAACAGGTTAGAGCAAGGGCCACACCCACTGCGACCCACATACTTTGGACGTTGGAACCGGTACTGGAATTCACCTTTGTCATGAATAACCCCCCTGCAATAGATTGATGAAATGGACCACCCCATTGTACTCCCTCTTGGCAAGCCTGTTTTTTGCGCTGCATCAAAATAGGTCGTGATTCCGGATACCTATTCTGTTCATCGTTCTGTCATTTCCGCTCTGCAAAATGAAAGATACAAGCTCATTCCTAGTACGGCTTGTATCGTCGAATTTACCATCCCGAAGTCATGGAGAAAATCATGTTACGATTTCAGATCATGCCCCTCACTGTCGCCAGTTTATCTTTAGTTCTTGCCGCCTGTGGTGGCAGTAGCAGCAATACGGTATCCACTGCTCTGGTGGCGGCAGACTCCTTTGCCACGGCCACTCCAATCAAGCATCTTGTGGTCATCTATAACGAAAACGTTTCCTTCGATCACTATTTTGCCACCTATCCCTCGGCAGCCAACACAGCGGGTTCACCTCAATTTAGCGCGCTGGCCGGAACGCCAACGGTCAACGGGCTCTCTGGGACCTTGCTCACCAGTAACCCCAACTTTCTGAATGCCGCAAATGGGAGTGGCGCCCTGAATCCTTATCGGTTGGATCGCACGCAAGCGGCAACAGCGGACCAGAATCATGCCTACACTTCCGAGCAACAGGCCTACGATAATGGCTTGATGGACCTGTTTGCAAAATTTGTGGGGAAAGCCACAACCGGTGCGGTGGGCGGTTCGGGAACGCCAGGGCAGGTGATGGGGTACTACGATGGGAATACCGTGACTGCCCTGTGGAATTACGCCCAGCACTTTTCCATGAACGATAATGCCTACACCGACACCTATGGACCTTCCACGCCGGGAGCTCTAGAGGCTGTCTCTGGGCAGACCAATGGTGTGAAGCTGGTAGCCACCACCAAGCAGCCTTACACGCTCGCAGCCTATTCGTATTACATCAATGATGGTCAAGGTGGAGTTTCCCTGATCAATGACGTGGATCCGGCCTACGATGTTTGCTCCAGCGCGACGGATCAAATCATGATGACAGGGAAAAATATCGGTGATTTGATGAATGCCGCCAATCTTCCCTGGGGTGGTTTCATGGGTGGCTTTAACCTGGGTGTGACCAATGCAAATAACACCACGGGCTGCAAATTGAGTACCTACTCTTCCGTTGTTGGTGCCGCGATTACCGACTATATTCCCCATCACAACTGGTTTCAGTACTACAGTTCAACCGCCAATCCCACACATGCGCGCCCCAGTTCCACCCAGGCGATTGGATATTCCACACAGACGGACGGCAAAACTGCGGAACCGGCCAATCATCAATACGACCTGCAGGATTTTTTCACAGCGGTCAAGGCGGGCAACTACCCTGCGGTTACATACTTGAAAGCACCCGCCTATCAGGATGCCCATGCGGGATACTCCAACCCCCTGGACGAACAAGCCTTTATCACGCAGGTGGTCAACTTCCTGCAACAACAGCCTGACTGGAAAAATACCGCTGTGATTGTGACTTATGATGACTCGGATGGCTGGTATGATCATGCCTATGTGGCCCCCACCAGCGCTTCTTATGATCCGCAAGCGGACCAGCTTAATGGCTCCGGGATCTGTGGTACGGGGGTTGCCCAAAACGGTGTCAATGGGAAACCGGTGAATGGTCGCTGCGGTCCCGGCACGCGGATTCCCTTTTTGGTGATCTCGCCTTACGCGCGTGCCAACTATGTGGATCATACGCATATCAGCCAGGAGTC
>JAJZHV010000046.1 GCA_021804345.1 Pseudomonadota bacterium
GATGTTCAGGGCAGTCAGCACCCCCAGGAGAGCGCCCAGAACGGTGCCCAACAATCCGATCAACGCCCCCTGAATGACGAAGATTTGCATGATGCTGCCAGGAGAGGCGCCCAGAGTGCGCAAAATGGCGATATCAGCCTGTTTGTCGGTCACCGCCATGACCAGCGTCGAAACGATATTAAAGGCTGCCACCGCAACGATCAGCAACAGGATAATGAACATGACATTTTTTTCAATGGCCACCGCCCGGAACAAATTGGCATGCTCCCGGGTCCAGTCACTGACCCAGGCATCGATACTCAGCGTGCCCGCCAATTGATGCGCCACTTCCGGGGCCCGCATCAGATCCTTGAGTTTAAGGCGCACGCCGGTCACCCGATCGCCCAATCGAAACAGGACCTGGGCATCCGTCATGTGAATCAGGGCCAGTCCGCTGTCATATTCATACATGCCCACCTGAAACACACCCACTACCGTAAACTGCTTGAGTCGGGGCAAGAGCCCCGCCGGGGTGAGCTGTCCCTGGGGCGTGATCAACACAATCTTCTGCCCAACAGTCACATGTAGGGCCTGAGCCAGGTCGTAGCCCAGCACGATGCCGAAGCCCCCGGGTTGCAGGTCCTCCAGCCGCCCGGACTTCATATGCGCGCCGATGTCCGCCACCTTGGCCTCTACAGCGGGTAGAATGCCGCGCACCAAGGTGCCTTGCACATGATCATCGAAGGACAGCATGGCCTGACCCATCACATAGGGTGCGGCGCCTACAACCTGGGGATGACGCTCGGTTTCGGCAACCACTGCAGGCCAGTTAGCCAAGGTATCTTCGTTGCCAAACACTTGCACGTGGGCGGCCACACCCAGAATGCGGTCGCGCAGCTCCTGCTGAAAACCGTTCATTACCGACAACACAATGATCAGGGCGGCCACACCCAAGCCAATGCCGGCCATGGAAATGAGCGTGATGAAGGAAATGAAATGATTGCGTCGTTTAGCCCGGGTGTAGCGCAAACCAACCGCGATTTCAAAACGCGCCACGATGCCCTCCACGCGCCTGCAGGCCCTGCAAGGCGCTCATGACGGGGGCTGCTTGCAGGGTAAACCCGCAAACATCACGGCGCTAGGCGATCTCATGGCGCGGGGTGGTCCTACTCGCGACGCAACTGAGGAAACAAGATCACATCGCGAATGCTGGGACTATCGGTCAGCAGCATCACTAGCCGATCGATCCCGATCCCTTCTCCGGCCGTGGGTGGCAGGCCATGTTCCAGAGCGCGAATATAATCCGCGTCATAATGCATGGCCTCCTGGTCTCCCGCTTCTTTCTGACGCACTTGCTCGCGAAAGCGCTCGGCCTGATCTTCGGCATCATTCAGCTCGGAAAACCCATTGGCGATTTCCCGCCCAGTGATAAAAAGCTCGAAGCGCTCGGTGATCTCCGGTTGGGTATCACTGCGCCGCGCCAGCGGCGAAACCTCGGCCGGATAATCGATGATGAAGGTGGGCTCAAACAGCAAGGCCTCGGTGGTCTCTTCAAACAACTGTAACTGCAACCCGCCTAGGCCTTCCCCGGGGCGTGCTGCAGCCCCTAGCCGGTTCAGTTCGGCCTGCAGAAAAGAGCGCTCTTGCAACTGCTGCGCCGTATACCGTGGGTGGTACCGCTCAATGGCCTGGGTGATGGTCAGCCGCGCAAAGGGTTGTCCCAGGTCCAGAGGGCGACCGTCGTAGGTGATCTGGGTGGTTCCCAGCACTTGCTGGGCCACATAACCGAACATCTGCTCCGTAAGGGTCATCAAGTAACGATAATCCCGATAGGCCTCATAGAATTCGATCATGGTGAATTCTGGGTTATGCCGTGTGGAGATCCCTTCATTCCGGAAATTACGGTTGATTTCGAATACCCGCTCCAACCCCCCCACCACGAGGCGCTTAAGATAGAGCTCCGGGGCAATGCGCAGATACAGTTGCATGTCCAGGGCGTTATGGTGCGTCACAAAAGGCTTAGCGGCGGCCCCCCCGGGAATGGGATGCATCATCGGTGTTTCTACTTCCAGATAGTCCCGCTGCACGAGAAACTCGCGCACCTTCTGGACCACTTGGCTGCGTAGCCTGAACACGCGTCGTGATTCTTCACTGGTGATCAGATCCAGGTAGCGCTGGCGGTATTTTTGCTCCTGATCGGCCAGACCATGGAATTTTTCCGGCAAGGGGCGCAAGGACTTGGTGAGCAAACGCAGTTGGGTCACACGCAGGGATAACTCACCGGTGCGGGTTTTAAACAGGACTCCGCTGGCGCCTAGGATATCCCCCAGATCCCAATGTTTGAAAGCAGCGTAGTGCTCTTCTCCTAGGACCTCGCGCTGCACGTACAACTGGATCCGACCGCTTCCATCCTGCAGCGTGGCAAAACTGGCCTTGCCCATCACCCGCTTAAGCACCATGCGCCCGGCCACCTGGGCCATGAGCGCGCGTTCTTCCAAAGCGGCTTCATCCAGCGCACCGTAATGGGTCTGTAACTCGCCGGCCTGGTGCGTACGCTGGAAATCGTTGGGAAAAGCCACGCCCTGGGTGCGCAGAGCCTGCAACTTGGCGCGTCGTTCTTCCAGAATCTGGTTGCCATCCTCAGACATGATGATTAAACCCCTTGCTTCAAACTGGCTTCGATGAAGGCATCCAGATCCCCGTCGAGGACTGATTGCGTGTTTCCCACCTCCACAGAGGTGCGCAAATCCTTGATGCGGGATTGATCCAGCACATAGGAACGAATTTGATGACCCCAGCCAATGTCGGTTTTGCTGTCTTCCATGGCCTGTTTCTCGGCCATTCGCTTGCGCAATTCCGCTTCGTACAGACGGGATTTCAACATGGCCATGGCTTCAGCCCGGTTGCGATGTTGCGAGCGATCGTTCTGGCATTGCACCACGATACCAGAGGGCGCATGGGTAATACGCACCGCCGAATCGGTTTTGTTGATATGTTGGCCGCCGGCCCCCGAAGCCCGAAAGGTATCGATGCGCAAGTCGGCCGGATTGATGTCCACCTCGATGGACTCGTCTACTTCAGGGTAGACGAATACCGAAGCAAAGGAGGTATGGCGTCGATTACCGGAGTCGAAGGGAGACTTGCGCACCAAACGGTGGATTCCAATTTCGGTTCGCAAATGACCATAGGCATAGGCCCCGGTCACCTTGAGCGAGGCACTTTTGATCCCAGCCACTTCACCGTCGGATTGCTCCAGCACCTCAACCTTGAACGCCTTGCGTTCGCAATAACGCAAGTACATACGCAACAGCATGGCTGCCCAGTCCTGCGCTTCCGTGCCGCCCGAACCCGATTGAATATCGATAAAGCAGTTGGCGGGATCCATGGGGTTGGAAAACATGCGCCGAAATTCCATCGCCGACACCTGTTTGTCCGTAACCTCCAGGTCGTCCCTGACCGCCTGTAGCGAGTCTTCGTCCTGCTCTGCCAGTGCCAGCTCAAACAGCTCTGCGGCATCCCGCAAATTACGGGTGACGTGCTCTACCGACTGCACCACCTCTTCCAGCGTTTTGCGTTCGCGGCCCAACTCCTGGCTTTTTTTGCTGTCTTCCCACAGGGCTGGATTCTCGGCCAGACGCACGACCTCTTGCAGGCGCCCTACTTTGGCTTCGAAGTCAAAGATACCTCCGCAGGGCCTGCATGCGTACATCCAGGTCCTGTAAGAGATTTTGCATCGCGTTGAGTTGTTCGGCTTCCATGGGATATTGGTTTGTCAGGGAGAAAACCAGCCATTATACACGGCTCATGCGCGAAGTTGATTCCCGGCCCTTACGCGGTGGGGACCATTTGCCCTATGATGTCCGGATTTCCCACAACAGGATCCATGCCCTTCATGCGCGCGCTCACCTTGCTCATTCCGGGTCTGATCCCCCTCATCCCTGACGAACACATCACCGCATTGCCACAACTGGCCCTGGCGCTGGCCCGGGGCACCCGGCAATGGAGTCATCCCCCGTGCCTGCTAGAACAGATTCTGCCCGATCCGGATGCCGTTGCGGGCAGGACTCTGGCTCACTGTGCGGCCCTCCGGGCGGGGGTGGCTGATCAGGCGCTGCACTGGTGTCGGGCCGATCCAGTCCATTTTCAGGTGGAGGGTGATGCCTTGATCTTGCTGGAGTCCAGCGTCTTGCATCTGCAACCCCAGGAAACTGCGTCCTTGATCCAGACCCTGAACCAGCATTTCAACCCGGATGGCCTGCTCTTCCAGGCAAGTAGCACTAATGCCTGGCTGCTGGGCAGCGCCGACCCCCTGCCCGAACAGAGCACCCCGCCGCTGTGGCGGGTGGGGCGTAACATCGACGGCCATCTGCCCGAAGGCTCCGGAGCCTCTCGCTGGCGGGCGCGCTTCAACGAAATCCAGATGCTGCTGCATGAACACCCCGTCAATCAGGCCCGACAGCAACGCCGCGAACGCACCATCAGCGGTCTGTGGTTCTGGAACCTAGAGCACCCCGGAGCAGCGCGTCCACCTGGTTTCCACCTAACCGCGGAGTGTCCTGCGCAAATTCATGAAACCTTACGCTGGGCTTCGGCCTATGGAGATGCCCAGGACTGGAACCACGCAGCCGCTCAACTGGACCGGGAGATCATTGGTCCAGCCTTGGCAGCCCTGCGCCAAGGAACGTTGAGCCAATTGCGCTTGCTGGGCACCGAAGGGCGTTGCAACCTGTCGGTGCAGCTCTCGCGCCAGGATTTCTGGAAATTCTGGCGCCGTCCCCGAGCGCTGGCCGCCCTGCCCGGAGTCCCCCCTTTGACGCACCGCTAGCACGGGTTTCCAGTCACCCCACAAAAAAACGCCCACCCCGAAAAAAGGGCAGGCGTTGGGTCCGGCTACAGAGTACTCAGAGGCGTTCAAAAATGGCTGCAATGCCCTGACCACCGCCAATACACATGGTGACCAGCGCATACCGCCCTTGAATGCGTTGCAACTCATACAGCGCCTTGGTGGCAATGAAAGCACCGGAACAACCCACGGGGTGACCCAGGGCAATGGCTCCCCCATTGGGATTGGTTTTGGCAGGATCCAGTCCCAGCCCGCGCGAAACAGCAATGGCCTGCGCCGCAAAGGCTTCGTTGGACTCGATCACATCCATCTGGTCCAGGGTCAACCCCCCCTTCTTCAACGCCGCTTGGGTAGCCGGGATGGGGCCCTCGCCCATGATGTGGCTGGGGACACCGGCCACAGCATAGGAAACCAGGCGTGCCATGGGTTTACAGCCCTGTTTAGCAGCCACCCCGGCTTCTGCCAGGACGAAGAATGCAGCACCATCGTTGATACCCGAGGCATTTCCGGCAGTCACCGTGCCCTCTTTTTTGAAGGCGGGTTTCATGGCTGCTAGTTTTTCTAGCGACGTGGCCCGAGGATGCTCGTCCGTGTCAAACACTGTATCTCCCTTGCGCGACTTGAGCGTAATGGGAACGATCTGCGATTTGAAACGACCCTCGGCAATGGCTTTGGCGGCGCGCTGTTGCGACTCCAGCGCAAAGGCATCCTGTTGCTCCCGGGTGATGTTCCACTTGACCGCCAGGTTCTCGGCGGTGATGCCCATATGTCCGGCGCCAAAGGGGTCGGTCAGGGTAGCCACCATCATGTCCACCAGGGTGGTATCTCCCATGCGGGCACCCGAACGCATAGCGGGCGAAAGATACCCGCCGGCAGACATGACTTCGATCCCGCCACCCAATCCCACTTCCGCGTCTCCCAGCAGAATGTTCTGCGCGGTAGACACGATGCCCTGTAAGCCGGAGGCACAAAGCCGGTTCACAGACATGACGGTGGAGTCCATGGTCATACCGCCTTCAATACAGGCCACCCGGGCCTGATAGGGAAAGCGGCTGCCCGTGGGAATGGTATTGCCGATGGTGGCATAGGTGACTTGCGCCGGGTCCACGGCTGCACGCGCGATGGCTTCCTTGATAACCAATCCGCCCAAAACCCCTGGTTCGAAACCGGCAAGAGATCCACCAAACGTACCAATGGCCGAACGAACTGCACTCAACACAACGACTTCTCTACTCATGCTGATCTCCTACTTCAACGTACGTCAGAAAAAAAGGCTACACCCCAACCTCAGTGAAACCCCAACAAATTCTTGCCTCCTGTGCGCGCCCTGCAGGACACTTCAGGGAACAACCCGAGCTAGGAGATCATGCTCAAGGGAGGCCTCTATCGTGACCTGGCACCAGGACCCCACCGTCAAACCCTTTGCCGGGGCCACGTTGATCACCCCGTCAATTTCTGGTGCATCTCCCTTGCCACGCGCCAAGGCCCCTCCCTCTGGAGTCAATTCATCCACCAGCACCTGTTGCACCCGCCCCACCTGCTGGCGCAGGCGTTGCGCACTGATCCGGGCCTGGTGGAGCATGAAACGTTCCAGACGTTCCTGTTTGACGGGTTCTGGCACGGCCCCAGGCAAGGCATTGGCGCTTGCACCCGACACTGCAGAATAGGCAAAACACCCGGCCCGGTCGATCTGGGCCTGGTCAAGAAACGCCAGCAACTGTTCGAAATCCTGTTCTGTCTCGCCCGGAAAACCCACGATGAAGGTGCTGCGCAGAGTAAGATCCGGGCATTGCGCACGCCAACTCTGGAGGCGCTCCAGCGTCCGTTCCACATCCCCCGGACGCTTCATGGCCCTGAGGATCGACGCACTGGCATGCTGTAAGGGAACATCTAGGTAGGGTAAAATTTTGCCCGAGTGCATCAGCAGTAGCAGTTCATCCACATGAGGATAGGGGTACACATAGTGCAGCCGCACCCAAACGCCTAATTCTCCCAGGGCGGCGCACAATTCGGTGAGCCGTGTGCGCACCGGGCGTCCGCCCCAGAAACCCGTGCGATAGCGCACGTCCACGCCATAGGCGCTGGTATCCTGAGAGATGACCAGCAGTTCCTTCACCCCTGCACGCACCAGATTTTCCGCCTCCTGCATCACCTCGGCCACAGAGCGGCTCACCAGATCGCCGCGCATTGAGGGAATGATGCAGAAACTGCAGCGATGATTACATCCTTCGGAAATTTTCAGATAGGCATAATGCCGCGGGGTCAACCGGATTCCTTGGGGCGGAATCAGACTGGTAAAGGGGTCGTGGGGGGCGGGCAGATGCTGATGCACGGCCTGCATCACGCCTTCCTTATCGTGGGGTCCGGTCACCGCCAGCACACGCGGAAAAGCTTCCCGCACGCGCTCACCCTGAGCACCCAGACAGCCGGTAACCACCACGCGCCCGTTTTCCTCCAGGGCCTCGCCAATGGCTTGTAGCGATTCTTCGATGGCCGCATCAATGAATCCGCAGGTATTGACCACCACCAGATCGGCCCCGGCGTAAGTGGGAGCGATCTCGTAGCCTTCAGAGCGCAGCTGGGTGAGGATCTGTTCCGAATCGACCAAGGCCTTGGGGCAACCCAATGACACGAAGCCCACGCGCGCAGGGGCCCGATGGATTCTGTCAGAAGCAGATCGGGGGGCGGCCGGTTTGAGGCGCGGCAAGATCGTGGGTCCTACTTGTCGGCCTTGTGGGATGAAGCGGCCGGATCAACAGT
>JAJZHV010000047.1 GCA_021804345.1 Pseudomonadota bacterium
CGGGTTCAGCTATGGAGCGAGCATTATCGCTTGCAACTATGGTCCAACTTCACGTTCTATGAGCTGCGACCCGCCACGGGAGATCAATTCGAGCAAACCGACCATCGCTGGATTTATGGAGGGAAAGCCCTGCGAGGTTGGAACCATTCCCTGTTGGGATTTGATTCCACCACCGAGGTGGGTGTTACCTCACGCAATGATCAGGCAGCCCTGGGCTTGCTCAACACCCAGGCCCGCGTGGCCTTTGCCCAGGTGCGCCAGGATCAGGTGGATGAAACCATGCTGGGCACCTATGCCCAGAACACGACCAATTGGCTAGATTGGCTCAAAACCAATGCCGGCCTGCGGGAAGATCATGTCATGCTGCATCTGAACGCCCTGCAGGCGCCCAATACCTCCGGTTCGGCTGCTGCCAGCATTTTTTCTCCCAAATTCTCCCTGATCCTGGGTCCCTGGCAAAAGACTGAGTTTTATGTGGATGCAGGGCGGGGGTTTCATAGCAACGATGCCCGCGGAGTGATCGATCGGGTGGATCCGACCACCGGCCAGTCAGTCTCTCCCGTAGCGCCACTGGTGGGTACTCAGGGTGAAGAAGTGGGGCTGCGCAGCACCACCATTCCCGGGGTAGAAACCGCGCTGGCCCTATGGAAACTGCACAGCAATTCGGAACTCATCTACAACGCCGATTCCACCATCGGCAGCACTTCTCCCAATGGCGCCAGCGACCGCTCCGGGGTGGAATGGAACAATCATGTCAGCGCGCTGTCCTGGTTGGTGATGGATATGAATCTGGCCTGGACGCGCGCCCATTATGTCAACATGAACGACAATGGTCAGTTAGGCAATCTGATTCCCAATGCGGTGAGCAAAGTCGCTCTGCTCGCACTCAGCACCCACACTCTGGGCGCGTGGGAGGGCTCAGTGGAAACGCGGTACATCGGGTCCTATCCCCTTTCCCAGGACGGGAGCCTGATGGCGCCCTCGGCGCTGGTCACGAACCTGCGAGTTCAACACCATTTAGGGCCCGGTCTGGATGCCTTTGCCGACGTGCTCAATGTCTTCAACCGCGAGTACTACGACATTGCCTACCAGCAGGACTACCGCCTCTCCCCCACCGCCCCGGTGGTTCCCAGCGGGGTAACGGTGCACCCCGGAGAGCCCCGCCAGGTGCGCCTGACGCTGCAGTATACGTATTGACGCACGGTGCCGCGCGGTGCGGGTTTGCAACTCAGGTGGCCGGACAAGTGGTCGGGGTAACGGTCAGCGTGTGATAGTCCTCGACCACTGTTCTACCGTTGTCTACGCCATTGACCAAGGAAGTAGTATTGCCAAAGAAAATTCTATCAGTTTTCAACGCGAGATGATTTGAGGTTGACGCACCGGATATGGGGAACTTCAGGGCACCCCAAAGCTTTTGGCCACTTTCTAGGAAGCACCGTAGCACGCCGTGTATAATCTGCCATTCAAAGCGCTCCTAGCGGGGGCAGCCTCCCTACACCATGAGCAAGCACTTCACGCATATCGATCCGCACGGCGCACAGCCCACTTCACTCCCCGGGCTTGGTAGAAGCCTCGGGCGTAATCACGAACTCATCTTCCAGATGACCCGCCGCGAGATTATTGGTCGCTACAAGGGTTCTGTAATGGGGCTACTCTGGTCTTTCCTGCACCCCGTCTTCATGCTCACCGTTTATACCGTCGTGTTTTCCGTGATCTTCAAATCCCGATGGGGCGGGGCGGACGATAGCAAGACCCAGTTTGCCGTGGTGCTATTTGCGGGCATGATCGTGCTTAATCTGTTCAGTGAAGTTGCCAACCGATCGCCCAGCCTGATTCTTACCAACGTCAACTACGTCAAGAAAGTGATTTTCCCGCTGGAGATATTGCCGGTCATTGCCTTGGGGGCGGCTCTGTTCCACAGTCTTGTCAGTATTGGCGTGCTGCTTGCCGCATGCGTGCTATTCAACGGATATCTGCCTTGGACAGCGCTGTTCACCCCATTCGTGATGCTGCCCTTGGTGGTCTTCACGCTGGGCATCTCCTGGATGCTAGCCTCCTTGGGGGTATTCATGCGAGATGTAGGTCAGACCATCGGTATTCTTACCACCGTGCTGATGTTTCTTTCTCCCGTGTTCTACCCGGCCAGTGCAGTACCGGCCGCCCTGCGCCCAATCCTGATGATGAACCCGCTGACCTTTATCATCGAACAGCTGCGCGAGGTTCTGATCTGGGGGCACCTGCCAGATTTTATAGGACTGCTTCTCTATGCGGGTGCATCACTGGTCATTGCCTGGGCAGGTTTTGCTTGGTTTCAGAAAACCAGAAGGGGTTTTGCGGATGTCCTCTGATACCATCGCCATCCGTGCAAGCGGCCTCGGCAAGTGCTATCACATCTACGATACTCCCCGCGACCGCTTGAAGCAGTTCATCCTGCCTCACTTCTCCAAGCTGGCAGGACGGGAGGCCGAGCCTTACTTCAAAGAGTTCTGGGCCCTGAAGGAGGTATCCTTCGAAATCGAAAAAGGCGAAGTCCTTGGCATCATTGGACGCAATGGCGCGGGCAAATCCACCTTGCTCCAAATTCTGTGCGGCACGCTTTCCCCCTCTCACGGATCTGTGGAAACCTATGGTAGGGTTGCGGCTTTGCTGGAATTGGGGGCAGGTTTCAACCCGGAATTCACAGGTCGAGAAAATGTGTACTTAAACGCCTGCGTGCTGGGTCTGCGCACTGAGGAAATCGATGCCCGCTTTGACGACATTGTGGCCTTTGCTGATATTGGGTTGTTTATCGATCAACCCGTCAAGACCTATTCTTCGGGAATGTTTGTGCGCCTAGCCTTCTCCATCGCCACCAGTGTAGACCCCGACATTCTGGTGATCGATGAAGCCCTCTCGGTGGGAGATGGCGCCTTCGCGCGCAAATCCTTTGATCGCATCATGGCCTTGAAAGATGCGGGAAAGACGATTCTGTTCTGTTCCCATTCTATGTACCAGATCGATGTATTGTGCAAGCGGGCCCTGTGGCTGGAACGGGGCCGACTGCACAAACTTGAGACAGCAACGAGCGTGACCAGTGCCTACAACACCGCTCTGGCGCTTGAATCGGCTCCGCTCATTGCCCCGGCAGACAGGAACCACCCAGCGGCCGGGGCCATCCAGGGCTCCCGCATGGCCCCGGCATCCACCGGGCGCATCCTTGCCGTACATGGTCACTGCGATCAAACCAGCGGCCCCTGCCTGCAGGTCCAATCCCAGGTCAGTACGCTATCCATCACCGTTGAATTCCTACTGGATCCTCAACTACCACAGCCCAGCGTGGCTCTGGGGATCGAGAATGCAGCCGGAATGGCGGTGAGCAGCGTGATCTCCACCCACGATGGGGCCACACTGAAAGTAGATGCACAAGGCAGGGGGCAGGCCACAGTGGTTTTTCCTCAGATTCCCCTCATGAAGGGCAAATACCAGATTGCCGCTTTCCTGGCATGCGAGAAAGGGCTGCATGTGTACGATTTTGCGGCACAATGCCTCACACTGGAAGTCACCCAAGAGGGTGCTGCCCAGGGCGTTGCCGTGTTACCGCACCGCTGGACGGGTGGGATTGATGCGGAGTGAGACGCTGTTTTTGACTCGATCTGAAGGCTCCTGAGAGCCACATGGAGTATTCATAATGGCCGTCAGCCGGATACTGGGTTTTGTGACCTGCGCTAACAACGCCAAAGTGCTCACCCAACGACTGCTGGCTTCGCCCTGCTTGGCCCACGGGGTCTATTCGCTAGCGATCCACACCGGCGCCACTTCGGTTGGTGCAGCGTTCAATGCAGAAATGAAACAATTCCCTCAAACGGAATGGCTGGTGTGGGTGCATCAGGACGTATTTCTGCCCGCAGGCTGGGATCAGCGTTTTATTGCTGCCCTACGAGACGCACAGTCACTCTTCCCCCAACTGGCCGTGGTTGGTGTTTATGGTGTAGCCGGCGCCAATTCCCAGATGCGCCGCGCAGGACATGTGCTGGACCGCGGCCTGTTGCTCCGGGAACCCACCCTCTTACCCTGTCTTGTGGACAGTCTGGACGAACTGCTGTTTGCCGTGCGTTGCGATACCCACTTGATGCTTGATCCAGATCTGGGATTCGACTTTTACGGAACCGATATCGCCCTGACGGCGCAGGCGCTTGGCCTGAATGTAGCCGTGGTGGACGCCTTCTGCGAGCATTGGGCTGGAATGCCCCGCATCGGTATTGCCCAACCCATCTTGGATCGCATTCGCGCCAGTGGCCAGCTCTTCGAGAAAAAATGGGCTCATCGGCTGCCGCTGGGCACCCCATGCTTCTCGATCAACCAGGTGGGAGACGTGGCACAACAATGCCATGCCTTTGCGCAGCACCAGCGCCATGGCCTTTGAGGGGTATCGCCGCACGATCCTGTGGCCTGCAGTTCGGGTGTTGCATGCCTTCGACTATGCCATCTGGTTACCCTTGGTGGGCCGTCTGCCGTTATTTGCCGGTTACGCCCTTTCGGCCTTGCGCGGTTATTTGAATGGCCTTGTGGGACGGGATTGGCGTTCAGTAGGACTTGAAACGCGACATGTGGCGCGCCAGTCCGCTCAAGGTTACCGGATACTGTTGCCCACTACTTCTGCATCCGAACTGAGGGCGTTGGTCAGGGAACGTTTTGCCACAGAAAGCCGGGAAGAATACGAGGGAAGACTCATCGTGGCCGGGCGGGTGGAACACTTGAGATGCCACAGGGACCCTCGGACTCTTGAGTGGTTACACCAGCGCCAGGGGCGCGGTCTGATGCTGCTGACGCCGCATTTTGACAGTTTCATGCTGGGAATTGCCTTTCTTGGACTGACGGGGATGAAGATCAATGTCATGACCTCCGCCATCACCAATGACCCCAAGGTAGACCCTGCGGTGAGCAGGCATTTTTTCAGGAAGTACCGCGCCATGGAACGCCTGATGAACGGTGGGCAGATGCTGGATCGCGAACCGGGATTACGCCCGTTTTATCAGATGCTGGCCCGGGGAGAATGTCTGGTCATCCTGGCTGACGCACCCGCTACCCCTGGGGGAGCTCTTGTAACGCCGCACTTTTTGGGCGCCCGGCGTAAACTAGCTGGCGGCGCATTGCGCCTGGCACAAAAAACCGATAGCGATTTGGGTGCCTTTGTCTGCCACTATGAATGCCCAGGGCGCTACCGACTGGACATGGGCCCTGTTCACCGCGCCAGCGACCCACAAGCACTGGACGCCGCTTACGCTTTTCTATCCGAAAAAATCCAGGCTGCACCGGGGCGTTGGTGGGCTGTGGATTTGCTGCCGCTCATGCCGGTAGTGAATGAGCGTACAGCGCCCGACACTGAAGAAGACGTCGCATAAGGAACTCTTGCAATGCTGGATGCCGTTTTATGCCCTGATGCGCTGCTGGGCGACACTGAGGAATACGCGCTTGGGCATCGAGAATTACGCAAACGACTGCAGCGAATTCGCCGCTGGTACACGGTCTTTGAACACTCCCTTGCCGCATCAGACTTTTCCACCTGGAGCAATGCCTCCTGGGTGCTGGTGATTCTCAATCCCGCACTTCTGGTTTCCAACACACTGCTCGACGAGTTGCTGGCCGTCTTGGCCACGGGTGCTGACTGCGCCCTGCCGGCCGATCCGCGGGGCTATACCCCAGGGGTCGTACTGGATTATGCCAGCCGCCCCGGGTTTGACCGTTTCGTTGCACGACTGACGACCGGGCCGCGCTGCACTGCCTACGACCATCGGGAACCCTGGATTTATCTGGTCAGTGGCCAGGCACTGCGCGCGCTTGGCGCGCACCATCCCGATTTGTCCTGGCAACGCGTACCCGCCTTGCTGGCATCGCATACCCTCATCGCCCAGCACGCCTTCGTTCATTCCTATGCCGATTACCACCTTCCAAACCGTTGCGAAATGCTGCGACTGCTCCCTGGGGATATCCTCACCCTACTGGACGTGGGTGGGGGTGCTGGGCATTTTGCGCTGCATTTCATGCAGGAACGCGGCGGCCAAGCAACGCTCCTGGAGCGCAATGCGCACGCAGCAGCCCTGGCGCGTGCGCGCGGCATTGAGGTCATCGTGGGTGATTTTGGATCGATCCCGGCCACACGGCAGTTTGACTGTGTGGCCCTGCTGGATGTGCTGGAACACCTGCCAGATCCCTTGATGGCCCTGGTGAAGGCGCACAGTTTTCTCAAGTCCGGCGGAGCGCTATTGCTCTCGGTGCCAAACGTGGGGCACTGGTCCGTTGTCTGGGATTTGCTGGAAGGTCATTTCGACTATCAACCGGTAGGAATCCTGTGCAATACGCATGTGCGCTTCTTTACACGGCGCGCACTGGAAACGCTGATTGCAGATGCGGGATACCGCATACAACGCTGGGAAGCAGTCTGCTCACCACCACCCGAGCCGTTTACCCGGTTCATCACAGGGCAGCATGACCCCGGGGTGACACCAGACCTTGATAGTCTTGCAACAGAAAGTTTTCATGTCCTTGCCCGGCGCGATTGACCCCCCTCATACTGATCGGGGCTGAGGCTTTCTGCTTCGGGGCGAGATGCTATGGCGATGCTGACCGTACGGAACGTGCCCGACGATGTACATCGTGCGCTTCGGGTGCGGGCCGCTCAACACGGGCATAGCACCGAGGCCACTGGATGAATGGTTGCTGGACCGTCCCGACTTGCGGCGCATGATTGCAATCTGGCTGCGGGCTACATTGATGCACCGTGCCGACTACCGTATACTTTTGCCTGAAGTCAATGATTTACAGGAGTTGAGAATCATGCTGGCAGACCGACTGGAAGAGTGGGCGCATCAATACAAGACCGAAGGCATGCAACAGGGCATGCAACAGGGTATGCAGCAGGGCAGGCAGCAGGGTGAGGCTTTGGCCTTGCAGAAGTTACTGACCAAACGGTTTGGGACAATATCACCGGACATTCTGGCACAGATATCCAGTGCAAAAACCGAACAGATCGAGTTATGGCTTGATCAGGTCATGGATGCCCAGACTATAGAAATCCTGTTTGGCGGCCCTGCAACTCATTGACCGGGCAAAACCCACCAAGTCCCACTCCTCAGGGATTCTCTGACAACACTTCGCTTGCCCCGGCCAATCCTGACTCATCCCTGCTATTTTATCCGGGGAAACTGGGGACAAACCAACTCACTCCACCCTCTTGACCCCAGCCACCACGCCCGGGGCTTTCCTGAACCCGATCATCAATAGTACCCTGCAGCCTGCTCATGCGGGCCGCAAAACTCGATAAACGCCGATTTGATGAGGCTCTCGCGCGTTTATCCGACCTCTCTGATATTCAGTTAGTACAAATGCCTATCAATCATTCAACTGAACGCGAGACCAAAATTCGTGGCTTGATTCTGTGCTGAGTATGCAAATCAGTCTGATCGCCTTTTATTGCAACCGACGGTTCCTGCGAACCATGGATAACAGAGAGGGGCTTGCCGGAAACACCCGACCCTGATTCGGGCTGGTAGAATTACCGGATGGGACACGACCACGAC
>JAJZHV010000048.1 GCA_021804345.1 Pseudomonadota bacterium
GTCGGGTACAAGCGATCAGACCGCGCCTGCGAGCGTGGCCCGTGCAGTGTCCACCATCTTGACGAAGGCGGGTTTGTCAAACACGGCGATATCCGCCAGCACCTTGCGATCTACCAGGATTTCGGCCTTTTTAAGACCATTCATGAAGGTGCTGTAGTTCATCCCGCATTCCCGGGCTGCGGCATTGATCCGGGCAATCCACAGCACGCGAAAATCGCGCTTGCGCCGCCGCCGGTCGCGATAGGCATACTGCCCGGCCTTCATCACGGCTTCTTTGGCGATACGATAGACGTTTTTGCGGCGGCCGCGGTAACCCTTGGCCTGATCCAGAACTTTCTTGTGGCGCGCGTGCGCCGTTACACCCCGTTTGACTCGTGGCATGTCGGGCTCCTTACGCGTAGGGCAACATGGCTTTTACCGAGCCCATGTTGGTTGCATGAATGTTGGCAGTACCACGCAGTTGACGCTTAGTTTTGGTGGACTTTTTGGTAAGGATGTGGCGTTTGAACGCCTGCGAGCGTTTGACACTGCCGCTACCGCGCACGCGAAAGCGTTTGGCAGCGCCGCTCTTGGTCTTCATTTTGGGCATGATTGCTCCTATGATTTATAAACCACACGCGGTGACCGGCAATGAACCGGAACTTGTAAACCACGTATGCCTTGTTTGAACAACCCGCTGAATCACTTCAGGCGTTGTTTTGCTGCACAGCCCCCGCAGCAACGGTTGCAGCGGGCTTGGCTGGTTTTGATTCCTTTAGTTCCTTACCTGGTTCAAGTTTCTTTTTGGGGGCCAGAACCATCACCATTTGCCGCCCTTCCATTTTGGGAAACTGCTCCACTAAACCGTAGGGTGCCAGATCGGCTTCCACCCGTTTAAGGAGGTTATAGCCCAATTCCTGGTGGGTCATTTCACGGCCCCTAAAACGCAGCGTGACCTTGGTTTTGTCCCCTTCATTCAAGAAGCGGATGAGGTTTCTGACCTTGATGGCGTAATCGCCATCATCTGTGCCGGGACGAAACTTGACTTCCTTCACCTGAATCTGTTTTTGCTTGACCTTGGCTTCGTGCTGTCGCTTGCTTTCACGGTACTTGAACTTCCCATAATCCATCAAACGACAAACCGGGGGAGCAGCCGTTGGCGCGATCTCCACAAGATCCACACCCGTTTCTTCAGCTTGGCGCAAGGCGTCAGCAATTTTGAAGATACCGAGTTGCTCGCCTTCCACACCCACCAAACGGACCTCGGGAACCGCAATGTCTTCGTTGATTCGGACTTCCTTCACCTGAGCGATAGCAACAACCTCCTGTCAAATCAATAAAATAGCCGATATCGCCCAAAGCAATACCCGACTGGCTTGGCCACTACGCTGCACTCCCTGAATATTGGGCAATTTCCAGTTGGGCGCGTTCTATCAAGGCCCCGAGTAACATCTGCCCAAGGTTTTCCCCTCCTCGACCCCTGACCGCCACCAAACCCGCCTGGGCTTCCTTGTCGCCGACCACGAGGAGATAGGGAATCTTCTGCAGACTGTGATCGCGTATTTTATAGTTAATTGTTTCGTTCCGCAAGTCTGACTCCACCCGGAAACCTTGATCCTTCAGGGTCTTGGCAACCTGTTGGGCATAGTCTATTTGCCCCTGGGAGATGTTGATGACCACCATTTGTACAGGCGACAGCCAAAGGGGCAGCGCGCCCGCGTAATGCTCGATGAGAATACCGATGAAGCGTTCCAGAGACCCCAGGATGGCACGATGCAGCATGACCGGGACGTGGCGCGTGTTATCTTCTCCAACAAAACTGGCCTCTAGCCGTTCTGGCATGGAGAAATCCGCCTGAATCGTGCCGCATTGCCACGTGCGGCCGATACTGTCGCGCAGGTGAAACTCCACCTTCGGCCCGTAAAAAGCCCCCTCGCCGGGCAGGCGTTCAAAGTCTACCCCGCTGCGCTCCAAAGCCAGTTGCAATGCGGCCTCCGCCTTGTCCCAAATGGCGTCAGAGCCCACACGCTGTGCCGGCCGGGTGGCCAATTTATACTGAATATCGGTGAAACCAAAATCACGATACACCCGACGCAGCAGTTGAATGAAGTCCGATACTTCCGTCTGGATCTGATCTTCCGTGCAGAAAATATGGCCGTCATCCTGGGTAAAGCCCCGAACCCGCATCACCCCATGCAGCGCCCCGGAGGGTTCGTTGCGATGGCAGGAGCCAAACTCGCCATAGCGTACCGGCAAATCCCGATAGCTTTTAACCCCCTGATTGAAAATCTGCACGTGACCAGGGCAATTCATGGGTTTGATGGCAAAGTCCCGGGACTCCGACTCGGTAGTAAACATGTTTTTCTGGAAATTATCCCAATGTCCGGATTTTTCCCAAAGGGCACGATCCAGGATCTGGGGGCAACGGACCTCCTGATAGCCATGATCCCGATAAACCTGGCGCATGTACTGTTCCACCACCTGCCATAGGGTCCAACCCCGTGGATGCCAGAACACCATTCCCGGTGCCTCGTCTTGCAAATGAAACAGATCTAGGTGCTTGCCCAGGCGTCGATGATCGCGTTTTTCCGCTTCTTCCAGTCGGGTCAGATAGGCCTCCTGATCTTCCTTACGCGCCCAAGCCGTGCCATAAATGCGTGTCAGCATTTCATTGCGGGAGTCGCCGCGCCAATAGGCTCCGGCCACGCGCATCAATTTGAAGACCTTGAGTTTGCCTGTGGAGGGCACATGGGGACCACGGCAAAGGTCCACAAACTGATCCTGCTGATACAGGGAAATGGGTTCGTTGGCGGGAATACTGGCAATGATGTCTGCCTTGTAGCTTTCCCCCATGCCCTTGAAAAACGCCACGGCCTCATCCCGCGGCAGGAGTCGTCGCTGCACGGGAAAGTCGCTTCGGGCCAGCTCCAGCATTTTCTGTTCAATGGCCACCAGGTCTTCAGGCGTAAAGGGTCTGTGGTAAGAAAAATCGTAATAAAACCCATTGTCGATGACCGGTCCAATGGTGACCTGTGCCTCGGGGTAGAGCATTTTGACCGCTTGCGCCAGCAAGTGCGCCGTGGAATGGCGTAGCACTTCCAGCCCCTCTGGATCGCGCTCAGTCACAATCGCCAGGGTTGCATCGGATTCGATGCGGGTGGAGGTATCCACTAACCGGCCATCGAGTTTTCCGGCCAAGGCGGCGCGCGCCAAACCGGCCCCAATACTGGCTGCAACTTCTGCCACTGTCAGCGGTGCGTTATACTGGCGTTCGGAGCCATCGGGAAGGCGAATCGTGATCACAATCTGTCCTCAAATAACTTGACCCATGATTTTAACACAGCCGGCTTCATGTACCTCTCTCACCCATTCTCTGGCCCCTTGCGCGCCTTACCCCCTGTGCGGGCACGTGCGGGTGAGTGACTTCCACAAAGCCGCGGGCTGGCATAGCCGACACCGCCCCACGGGCTGGGCCCCGGGCCAGAGCCTGCCCACTACCTCTGGCCGCTGTTGGTCGTGAACGGCGCAGCACTGACCGTGGATCATTTCGGGCTCTATCATCTGGCCAGCACGCTCTTTAGCGCCTGGTTCTTACCTCCCGGCCTGCACATCGCCCTGCTCCTTGCTTGCCTCGCCCTGTGGCAGCGTCGACCCCGGCTTGCGCGCGCCCTGGCAAGCGTGGCGCTGCTGTCGCTGTACGCGCTGGCTACTCCCTATTTTTCCCGCCCCTTGGTACAACAGGTGGAAACCGGTTTTACCCCGCTGCCAAGCCAAACCTATACGGCCGTGGTCTGTCTGACCGGAGGAAACAATTATGCCGCTCCCGAGTTTGGTGGTATTGGAGCCTCGGGAGCCAGCGCCTTGCGTTGCCTGTATGGACTAATGCTGGCCCAGGAACGGCACCTGCCCTTGATCATTTCGGGCGCGGGCACCCTGGCCCCGCCCGAGGCGCTTACGGTCCAAAGCTACCTGAGTCGACTGCATCCGTTTTCAGAGATTCTGGTGGAAGCAGAGTCGCGCAATACACAAGAAGCACCGGCCGCGCTGTTGCGCCGCTATCCCAACCTGCGTGGGCCCATCATTCTGGTGACCGATGCCGTACATATGCGCCGCGCTAGTGGCTGGTTTAGGCTGGCGGGGTTTCTGGTGGCCCAGGCCCCCACTCGGTATGTCAGTTTTGAGCCCACTTCCCTCAAAAGCTTTCTGCCCAACGCCCTCATGCTGGAACAATCGCAAGAGGCCCTGCGGGAGTGGAGCGGACAAGCCCTGCTACCGCGCGGCTTTTAACCTGCCCGCGCGGGAAAATCGGCTTTGGGTTGACTGGAGAAAAGACGCCCTATAAAATAGCAGATTGGTTTGGGTCGTTAGCTCAGCTGGTAGAGCAGCGGACTTTTAATCCGTTGGTCGCAGGTTCGAATCCCGCACGGCCTACCAAACAGATCAAGCACTGGTCCCATTTTCCAGGCGAACAGGAATTTCCCCCAGAACACTTCTGGGACTCTACGCAACCCACAGCAGTGCTCCGGCGGGCGTCTCTTTGTTTCAATCCTTTCGAGGACAGCCGTTTAAAAAAACGGGGGCGCAGCTGTGGGCGTGCGCCATCCCCGGTGGGCGGTCTGAAGTCAGGTTGTGTTTATCGTTTGGCTGAGGCTTTCTTCTTGGCGGGGGCAGGTTTGGCCTTTTCTGCCGCGGGTTTGGTCGTTTTGCTGGTGCGCGTTGCCTGGGGTGCGGGCTTGCCATAGGCGCCGGAAAAATCGGAAGCACTCAGGGTTGTGCTGTGCGCCAGGGCGGGCGTGTCGGTATCCGCTTGGATGGCAACGGTTTGCGCGGGCAGTTCGTGCTCTGGAGTCATCGCTTCTGGTTCTGCCTGCAGCACCGGTGTTTCCTCCAGGGGTTCGGATACGCTGATGGGTTCTGCCTGCAGCACCGGTGTTTCCTCTAGGGGTTCGGATACGCTGATGGGTTCGTCATGAGCCTCGGTCAGGGGCGCTTCTACCGGACCGGCAACGGCCTCAGAATCCATTTCGGCTGGCAACTCAACCTGGATCGGGGTAGAAACCAATTCAGAGACTTCAGGGGCCGGCAGAATCTGTTCGGCTTCCTGCACCACGGCCACGCTCTGGGTCTGTGCTTGAACAGGTTGGGGGGTTGCGCTATGAGCGCTTGCATAGACCACGAGAGGGAACTGGCTGTTGAGGGTTTTACTCCATTCGCGCCACCGGGCAGTAAACAAATCGGCAATCTGGTCTTTGGTGTACGCTGCCACTTCATACACGGTACGCAAATAAACGGATGCGTTTTCTACACTTTTTTCAGTGAGTTTGGTGCGCAGTCCGATAAGGGTTGGCAGGTCCCACAGGTCGGACTCGATCTGCAAGACGCTTTGGGCGTCGGCCAGCGATTGCTTGGTGGAGATCCACTGCAAACCCACCAACCGCTCAGTGCTGTTTAGGGCAATCTCGGTGAGCTGCAGTGCCGTATCCATGGCCGATTGATTGAATTCAGTCATCTGGTCACTTTCTTTGTACATGGTTTACTCATCCTGGTTAAAGTTTGAATGCCGTCAGAGGGTTATTCTAACAATGTTCGCATATTGCGACGCAATAATCCGCACCATACAGAGGAGTTACGCCGCTTGTCAATCCTCTGTGCGTCCCTCCCCTGCAGCTCCGATCAACCAGGCGTCACGTGGATTTTTTTAATAATTGATGCTGCAGTGTAAGCCCCAGAGCGGAAAACCACGCCTTCTCCTCCCCCGGAGGGGGCAGAATGTGGCCGTATTCCATCATGTCGGAGGGGCGCAACTCCACCAGGTACACCCAAACCTGACTCAGCGTCAGGCCAGTCACCGCCATCACCACATCACGGAGAGCCACCAGCAAATCCCTCCTGACCTGTGAGGAGCGCCCAGCGCGGATCTGGCCCTGCACAAAGAACTGTGGGTGTTGCACAGGACTACCCCCCAGATAACAATCCTGCGGGGCCCTTTCCTGAAAAAGGACTTGGGCAAAAAATCCCTCAGCGCCGGTCACGCGCTGATGGGCGTTGGTGATTTCTAGTGCCAGTTGATGTTTCATCTCTGCCCCCAGCACATGGGAGGAATAATGGACGGTATAGGTGGGCATGGGATGACACTCCATTCACGAGTTTGGAAAGCCTGCAAGCCACCACAGGCCAAAAGCGGGATTGCTTTAAAAGTGCATGGTTGCTTCCACCCCGATCTGATCCATTGATGGCTTGGGGGCAACGGGGACATTCACTGGTCCATTGTTGATCTTGACTCCTGCAACACCGCTCACCTCCCAGAGTTTGCTGGGAAAAAAATCCAGCCCGATATGAAAACCCACATCCTTATGGTTGGGCCCCAAGCGCTCATCGGCCACGGTGGGCAGTGGCAAGTCGCTACCCAGGTCCCATTGCACGGGGGATTGGACGGGAGTGGTGACCGCCTGTTCAAAGCGGCTACGGGTGGAAACGGTACTGGAATGATTCAGAGAGCGACCCGACTGTTGCGCCTCGCGCCCTTGGAGGTGAGGGGTCGTGGAGGATTCTGACGTGGACGTATCTAGCGGGTGTTGTTCTGTAGTGGGCATGGCGGGAGTAAAACTAATATTGCCCGGAAGCAGCAGATTTTCGGCTTGCACAGCAAGACCAGTGCCAAATCCCAGAAGCAGAACGCCGAAAAACCCAGGCAACAGCAGCCATCGAAGGCGAGGAATCCAGCCGACCAGAGGGGAAGCGCCTATCTGCCAGCGGCGCACGACAGTGCACGGTCTGTCGCTGGTGGGTGTGCCGCCCCCTGGAGAGGGGCCTTTGCCAGCGAGCGGGCTAGTTGGGCAACCTGAGCCAGAATACGCTGCGCCTGATCCGCATCGAAATCTGTGCGATATTTCTTTTTAACGCCCTGCTCATGCAACAGAACGTGTTCGCTGGGACTAAGGCCACGTTGCGCTAGGCTGCTTTTAACACACTGCAGGGGACAACCATCCAAAGCTAGGATCGGACGTCCGGATTGGGCTATTCGCACCAGATGAGGAACATTTCCACCGACCCCGGCGATGCAGGACATTTCAGCCAGCGCCTGACGATCAAGTTGCAGCGCGACATAATTGGCCATTTGGGCAGCACTGGAGCAACCCGAACAGGCATAGACGAGAGGCAGTGATTTGGCCGTTTGTGACATATTTCGTGAGCCTCTTCCATGAACGATACACCGGGTTCTAAATGATACCTGAAGTCGCGCACCCTTAGGGTTTGCGCGTTCAGGGGTGCTCCGCCAGCAACCGGGATGCCTCGGCCTGCAATGCCCTGAGGGACTGCTCCCAGGCATTGGCATGGGGCCTGGAATGGAGCAAGCGCCGGACAATAGACTCCAGTTTTTTGTTGCGCTGCTGCAAACCGTCAAAATCCGAGGCCAGAACCAAGGACACCTTGCGGTCCTGACAGACCCCCACACAGGGTCGATCGGCACTGATTTTGCCGCAACCGATACATTGCCAGCCCTCTATCACTTCCGCCATGGACTCTCTCCTCGCGTTCGGGCTCAATCTTAGCCCCTTTG
This sequence comes from Pseudomonadota bacterium, assembly GCA_021804345.1. Lineage (GTDB taxonomy): Bacteria > Pseudomonadota > Gammaproteobacteria > Burkholderiales > Ferrovaceae > JAJZHV01. The sequence continues at coordinate 7,541 of JAJZHV010000048.1, forward strand.
ACCACCCAGTT
>JAJZHV010000049.1 GCA_021804345.1 Pseudomonadota bacterium
GGCCAACTGTAACGTCCCCACCTGCAAGGGGGTGACTACGCCCTGCTGTGTGGCGGAAACGGTTCCGTCAGTGCCAATGGTGATCGAGGTGGCGTTTAGGGGCAAGGTGATGGAGGGTTGCACCAGGTATCCGCTGGAGGTAACGAGGTTACCCTGATTATCCGTCTGGAAAGAACCGTCCCGGGTATAGGCCGTGGTGCCGTCCGGCATGAGCACCTGAAAAAACCCCGCACCATTGATGGCCACATCCAGCGGATTGCCGGTTTGCTGCAGATTTCCCTGGGTCATGATGCGTTCTGCGGCGGCGGGTCGTACCCCGGTCCCCAACTGTAATCCCGATGGGTACATGGTTTGCTGGGTGGACTGGGCGCCGGGTTGGTAAATGGTTTGGTAGAGCAGGTCCTGAAACACCGCACGCGATTTTTTGAAGCCATTGGTGCTGACGTTGGCCAGATTGTTGGAAATGACATCCAGCTGGGTTTGCTGGGCTTCCATCCCGGTTTTGGCAATCCACAAGGAGCGTTGCATGATGGATGATCCTTTTTCAGTCGTTAGCCGGTGATCAGCAGCAGTTGGGCGGCTTGCTGGGCATTGTCGGAGGCGGTTTTGAGCATTTGCATCTGCATCTGAAACTGGCGCGAAATGGAGATCATGTCCACCATGGAACCGATGGCACTGACATTACTGCCTTCCAAAGCCCCTGGGACCACGTTGACGGTGGCATCCGGGGCCGCGGGCAACCCGCTTTGGGTGCGAAACAGGCCGTCTTCACCACGAACCAGCTGACTTTCGGGCGGATTCACCAGCTTCAAACGTCCGACCACGGCAATCTGGGCAGCTGCAGCACCGGGTGGGTTGGTGGTAATGGTGCCATCGTCGCCGATGGTGACGCGGGTGTCGGGTGGAATGGAAATGGCGGTCAAGGGGCCCCCTTGGCCGTTATCGTCCACCACGGGAAATCCGGAACGGGTTTTCAGGGTGCCATCCAGCGCCACCTGAAGACTGCCGTCCCGGGTATACCCTTCCTTGCCATTGGGCAGGATCACGCTAATCCATCCTTTTCCAGGAAGCCCCACGTCCAGACTGCGCCCGGTTTGTTGTAAAACGGCGGGTGTGTAGTCGTAGCCGGTGCTGCTGTTCACCGCAAAGGTGCGCGTGGGCAGGCCGGGGCCTTGCAGGGGCACAGCCTTGAAGGCATCGATGGTGCTGCGATAACCCGTGGTGCTGAGGTTGGCCAGATTGGAGGCAATCGTGTCCTGGCGCGCCAGGATATTGGAGGTGCCCGTCATTGCCGTGTAAATCAGTCGGTCCATGAGTCTATGCCTCAGATAAACATCAACGCAGGTTGATGATGGTCTGTTCTGCTTGGTTTTGCGTCTGGATGGCCTGGGCATTGGCCTGATAGTAGCGCTGGGCGGTGAGCATATTCACCAGCTCGGTGGTCATGTCCACGTTAGAAGACTCCGTGGCACTGGATTGTACTGTTCCCAGATTGCCGGTCCCCGGCGTGCCCAACAGTGGTGAGCCGGAGGCCGTGGTTTGAATCCAGCTGCCACCGGAGGCCACTTGTAAGCCCTGCGGATCGGAGAAATTGGCCAACACCAGTTGTCCCAAGTCCTTGGTTTGACCATTGGAATATTGCCCTTGCAGGATTCCCTTGGCGGATGTGTTGAAACCGGTGAGCTCACCCGAGGTGTAGCCATCGGCAGCCAGATTGTTGACGGTAAAGGCCGTGCCGAATTGAGCTGAATTGGAAAAATCAAATTTCAAGGTCTGGGTGTTGGCACCATTGGGAAAAGTCAACGTGGGTGAAGTCATCGCACCGACCGATGCGCTTGTAGTGGGAACTGGATACACCAGATTACCAATACCATCAAAGGCCAGATCCCCGACTGTATAGCTGGCCGGTGTTGTGATGCCACCGGTGGTGGTGGCAGGAGAGATGGGGTTGCTATCCACCGTGGCGTACACCGACCAGTCCTGGGTGGGGTTTCCTAGGGGAGTAGAAGGCGCCGGGGTGGTACCGTTATAGGCTGTTACAGCAGCTTGCGCTGCGGCGAGCTGGGTACTAGGAGTCGTTGTTGAGCCCGAGGTGGTGTTTGCATTGTTGACAAAATAGAGCGTCATGACATGGTTATTGCCCAGACTGTCGTAAAAATTGACCGAAGTGGACTCGTTATAGGTGGCCAGATTTGTGGGCGAAAACGCGGGCGTGGCAGCCAATGGTGTATCGCTGGAGGGTAAATTCAGTCCTGCAGTGACCGTTGTGGAAGCCTTAGGAGCCAAGCTGGTGGTGGGAATGGTGAGCGGCACCGGTTTGGCGCCCGAGACGACCCCGGAGGAATCGATCGGGTATCCGGTCAGTTGCTGACTGGCGGCGTTCACGACCACTCCATTATTGTTGACCTGAAACTGGCCGTTGCGGGTGTATGAAATATTGCCTGTTTTGTCTTGCATGCGGAAAAACCCCAGACCGTTGATGGCCATGTCCAGCGGGTTGCTGGTGGAGACGATATTGCCTTGGCTGAACTGCTGCACCACGGCAGACACCTGAGTTCCGATCCCGTTCTGGGCCGAATTGGCGCCACTGAGTGAGGACGCATACAGATCGGAAAACTGGGTTTCCGATGATTTGAACCCCACGGTATTCGCGTTGGACAGATTGTTGCCAATGTTGGACAGTAATTGGCTGGCAGCATCCAGTCCACTTAAACCCTGTTGAAAACCCATGATGATCTCCTGACGATTATTGAATCATTGCAACGGAAGACAGACTCACATTTCCCAATGTCCCCAAATCCAGTAGGGCCCCCTGCGAGCCCATGGTGACCGAACCAACCACCCCTGGAGACAGGGTCGTGGCCGCTACGTTATTGCTGCCCTGGGTGGCCTGGGCCACTACCTTGTAGGTGCCAGAAGCCATGGCTGCTCCGCTGTCGCTCTTGCCATCCCAAGTGACGGGTATCACGCCGGCTTTCTGGTTGACCATATTGAACGTGCGCACCACATTCCCCGCACTGTCCTCAATTTTGATGGTCAATTTGTCGGCTGCAGAAGGCAGTTGAACCCCCGTGGTGGTACTGGTGCCTGCCTGGTAGGTAACGTCGCTACCCGGGACCAACACCGTATGTCCGATCAGGCTGCTGGCGGTGGACATGCTTTGGCTGGTGGTCAGGCTGGTATTGAGGGCCTGCAGGGCTGTATTAAGGGAGTTGATGCCGTTGACCGTGTTGATTTGGGCCAGTTGTGAGGTCATCTGGGAGCTATCCATGGGATTGAGCGGGTCCTGATTCTGCAGCTGGGTGATCAATAAGGTCATGAAGCTGTTCTGTATGCTGGAGGTGGAGGTGACCGAGTTGCTGTTGGTGCCAGCGCTGGCACCCGCAGCGCTCGTGTTCTTGCTGGCGAGGGAGCTGTTGGTGCTATTGAGCTGCTGAATGAGGTTGATATTGACGGGAGCGACAGATGAGCTCATGGTGATTCTCCTTATTGCCCAATGGTGAGTGTTTTGAGCAGCAATGCATTCGACGTATTCATGACTTCCACATTATTCTGATAAGAGCGCGAGGCCGAGATCATGTTGACCATTTCCTCCGCCGTATTCACGTTGGGGAGCGTCACATTGCCCTGTTTGTCGGCCAGAGGATTGCCGGGGTCATAGATCGTTTTCAGGGGGCGTGCATCGTCAATCACCCCTTGCACCTGAACGGCTGTACCGGTTTGCCCCGAACCCAAGGGGACGGCACTGAATACCACTTGTTTGGCCCGGTAGGGGGTACCATCTGCACTGGTGGTGCTGTCCGCATTGGCCAGATTGCTTGCCACTACATTGAGCCGTTCGGACTGGGCTGTCAAGGCCGAACCGGCAATGGAAAAAATGTTGAACAAGGACATCAGGATCACCCCGTCAAGGCGGCCAGCACATCCTTGATCTGCTGACCCACAAATTTCATACTGGCTTCATAACGGATGGTATTTTCCGAAAATTGGGCGCGCTCCACGTCCATGTTGACGGTGTTGCCATCGGCGCTGGGTTGCAAAGCGCTACGGTAGAGGATTGGCGTGCCTTCAACGCTTTCGCCGCTGGTCTTGTCGCTCAAGGGTGCCGAGGCACTGGGCGTGAGCGCCAAATCATGGCCCTGATTTCCCAATGCGTTATACAGGGCTTTGGAAAAATCGATGTCCCGCGCCTGGTATTGAGGCGTGTCCGCATTGGCAATGTTAGAGGCGATCAGCTCCTGACGTGTTTCCCGCAACCGCATGGCGGTCTGCTGAAACTTCAGTAAGCTGTCGAGGCTGCTGCTCATAAAGGCTCCGAACACTGGAGGAATGGCGCTTAGGAACCCATGATAATGCGTGCCCTCCTGATTCGATCCGCTAAATAGGGGCATAAACCCCGGGGTATTTCATGTCCCATCTGTTCCCGGATGCGCTGTTGGTATAGGATACCAGCCCAGATGATGAAGAAAATCCACAGAACACTCTCCCGGCCCGATCCCGGCCAGCGCTTGCGCGTCCTCTTGGGGGCGGGAGCCGGACTGTGCGCACTGCTGGCGGGCGCTTTGGTGGTGGGAGTGGTGCAAGCTGCCGCGCCTGCTGCAACCCCGGTTCCCACGCCCTCGCAGGCCCTGCAACACTTTGTGCAGGAACAGGCGGCCACCATGGGCGGGCAGGTCTCTGTGCAGATTCTGGATCCTGCGGCGCTGGCAGAACTCCCGCCTTGTACCCAGGCCCCAGAGGTTTCCTTGCCCCCCGGGCGGCGTCTTGCCGGGCGATTGTCCCTTGCCCTGCGCTGCGATCAACCGCGTTCCGGTGCGCCCTGGAGCCTCATGGTTCCCGTGGACATTCATATCCTCGCCCACTATTGGGTGGCGCGCCAGATGATTCCCTTCGATCATGTCATCACACCCCAGGACGTGATGGAGCGCACAGGAGAAGTCACGCGCCCCGATTTTTTGTCGGATCCAAAAGACGTTCTGGGTAAGGTGGCGCGCCAGGGCATTGCCCCCGGACAGTTACTCCGTCAGGATCTGCTGCACGAAGTGTTTCAGGTGCATCAGGGCCAAACAGTGGCGATCCGGGTGCAGGGGAATGGCTTTGATGTCAGCTCGGAGGGCCAGGCCCTGGGCAATGCGGCCGAGGGGCAGTCCGTGCAGGTGCGTACGGCCGGCGGTCGTTTGGTCACGGGCATTGTCAAGGACGGTCGGGTGCTCGTCGCACCTTAAGCCCCACGGGTATGCTTCAGCACTTGGCGCTTTGCCACAGCACATGCTCCAAAAACTGGCAGGCCTGCTGGGCGCTCCTGTCCGCTGCCAGTTGAACGCGGCTGGCATCGGGCCAACGGTCTTTACCAGCCTCAAAAAGTAAGTGCTCGCTCTTTGCTGCGCCTGCATTTTCCCAAGATTCCCCGATCACGCTCTGCAGTACCAAGCGCGCACTGCTGCACAGGCGCAGGGCGCTGATCTCCCGGCCGGCACGCGCACCACAGCGCACGGGTTGGCCCAGACGTCCCCGTGGGAAAGAGGCCGGAGCGTTTGCTGCCCAGGGCACGTCCCCCGCAGACGGGCGTGTGTTTTTTGGTAGCTGATGAAACAGGTGCAACATCTCTGCCGGTCCCAGCAGGGAGGAGTGGTCCGAGCTTGGGGGGGTGCGGTGCAGCAAGAAGGGGAAGATTGTCTGCACCTGATCCCACAGGGGGGGAGTCTGGGGCGGGAGTCGCTGTGCATCGCCCTCTGGGAGCGTTGCCCCAAGGGCAGGGCGATGGGCACGGGCGGCGGCGAAAAGTGCTGAACGATCGGGTTGGCGCACGGGTAAGGGCTCCAGGCGGGGGTGCTGCGCCATAAAGCGCTGGATGTGCTGAGCAAAGTGCGCCAGAAAACTGTACGTGAGGGATTCCGGAATCCGGGTAAATGCTTCCAGGTCTGTCAGGGCCGCAGTCCAGCGTAACAGCGGGCCCGGCGCCAGGATATGCTGTTGCAGGGCCTGCTCCAGCGGCTCTGGAGGAAGCGTATGGCGGGCAGGCAGGAGCAGCGCGCCCGAAAAGGAGGGCCCCCCCATGAATTTGGAGCCGGTCAGGGCCACCAGACAGCCCTGAGCCAGATAGGCCCGGAGCGTTGTGCGGGTCAGTCGTAACTGACAGGCATCCACCAACACCTGAAGGGCCGAGCCAAAGCGCTGCTGCAGATGCATGATGCAGGAATGGCTGGGTGAAATCAGTCCGGTTTTAGAAACATCGGTGAGCACGAGCAAAACCTGTTCTCCGGCCTGGCGAGCCCGTGTCACGGCTTCTTCCAGAGCCTGATCCACCATCGCCACCGGGTATGGTTGCCCCGCCCCATCGCGGGCCGGGATATGGTGAACCGCACTGCCCACACGGGTGGCCAGTGCCCGCGGAACCCCCCGACCCGACTCCTCGGCCTCTAACAGAAAAATGGCGAGCCGGGTACCGGGAATGGCGCACAGGGCAGCACCTTGGCGCAGGGCATCAGTGCCCGAGGCACTGAGCAACAGGATCGGTGGGGCGCATGGAGGGTCAGAGGAGTCGGCTGTGCCCCACAAACAGGGTAACAGACGCTCACAGGTCTGCCCGGTGAGGGCCTGAAGATGGGGGCGCTGCTGGTGAAAGGGCTGGTTGATCCAGGGGGCCATGCGCGTGGCCAACGCCTGCGCCGCGGCAAAGCCCGGCGCCGACACCGTGGAGGCGGTGGCAGATCCGTATTCCAGCAAGGAGGAGTCTGGCCTGCAGCCACAGCCATAGCTATTGAGCCCGGTGAGCGGATCGAGGGCGATGCGTGCATCGCCATCCTGGACCAGCCGCGAACAAAACCAATCAGTATCCAGAGGCAACGGAACAAGACCTGTTAGAGGGGGGCGCTGGGAATGGGGCGCTTGGGTGCATGGATCAGACGGACCCCGGGGTTGGGGTACTCATGGCCCGTTGCAACAGCGCCTTGAAGGCCGCAAAGGCTTTTTGCATCGGTTCCTGTTTGTACGGGAATACCTCCACCGGGTCCATGGCATGAATGACGGCGCTGCTATCCGCCTCGAAGATCAGGAGTTCGCCGGAAGCAGTTTCAGCACAATCCAGTACCAGATAATCCAGGCCCAGGCGATGATGGATGGCATTCAGGGCCGACTGGTGCCGGCGCGCAAAGTCCCTTTCAAAGTGGGTCATGAAATGGGCTTCCTCGGCCCGTTTGGCCGCCGAGTCCGCCATTCCGCCATTCAGATAATGAATCATCCAGTGGGAGGAGAGGGCCATGTGGCTGGCATAGGGTTTGCCATCGATCAAGGCGATGCGGTATTTGCGATAGAGCCCATCGCCATTAGCATAATCCACGAAGGGAATCATGAAAAAAGTGGCTTCCGGTTGGCGGGCCAGATAGTCCGGAATCTGGGAGGCCTGTTCCAGGCGTTCCAATCCCTGGCCGGCATGGGTGTCCCAGCCCTGTGCGTCGAACACCGCGATGCGCGGCCCGTTCGAATCGGCCAGCATCTTACCCGCCGCCTCTGCCAGAATCTTCTGGCCTTTAT
>JAJZHV010000050.1 GCA_021804345.1 Pseudomonadota bacterium
CCAGATTAGCCAGTACGAATTACCCGTGGTCAGCGGTGGTGAAATCAGGTTCTTCAGTGCCGAGCAGGAAAAAACTGTGCGTTTAACCCGCGCCCATCTGGAAGAAGATGCCGGAAAATCCCTGCATGAGGATTTTCATGGGCGCAGCGGGATCGACTTAAACCGCGCCGGAACGCCTCTGCTCGAGATTGTCTCCGAACCCGATCTTCGCAGCGCCGCCGATGCCGTGGCCTACGCCCGGGCGCTACACCAATTGGTGACCTGGATCGGGATTTGTGACGGCAATATGCAGGAGGGCTCCTTTCGCTGCGATGCCAACGTGTCGGTGCGCCCCATGGGGCAGGCAGAACTGGGAACACGCTGTGAAATCAAGAACCTGAACTCCTTTCGTTTCATGGAAAAAGCCATTCTGTATGAAATTCAGCGACAAATTCAGAGGATAGAAGACGGCGGCCAGGTGCTTCAGGAAACCCGTCTGTACGATCCCGAGCGGGACGAAACCCGGGCCATGCGCTCCAAGGAAGATGCCCAGGATTACCGTTACTTCCCCGACCCGGATCTGCTTCCCTTGCGCATTTCTGAGGATTGGGTGGCGCAGGTACGCACCACCTTGCCCGAACTGCCCGCAGCATTGCGTGAGCGTTTCGTTCAGTCCTATGGCCTGTCGGCCTACGATGCGGACCTTCTGACCGGGTCGCAGGCCCTGGCCCAGTACTTCCAGACGGTGCACCAATTGCTGGGTGGAGATGCCAAACTGTGTGCCAACTGGATCTGCGGCGAATTTTCTGCGGCCTTGCGGCGTACTGAACGGGACGTACAGGAGGCGCCGGTGACTGCGCAACAGCTGTGCAATCTGCTGCGCCGCATTCAGGATGGCACGCTGTCCGGAAAAATGGCCAAGGAGTTATTTGATGTCCTGTGGCAGGAGGGCGGCGAGGTGGATGAGCTGATCGCCCAGCGTGGTTTGAGTCAGATTTCTGACGCGCGGGTTCTGGAGCAGCTCATCGACGAACTGCTGGCAGCGCATCCCGAGCAGGTGGCTGAATTTCGCGCAGGCAAAGATAAGGTCTTCGGTTTCTTTGTGGGACGGGCCATGAAAGCCTGTGCGGGTCGGGCCAATCCGGCACAGCTTAATGCCCTGCTTCGGCAGCGGTTGGCGGGCTGAAGGCGCATGTCAGACTCGGTCGGTACAGTCACGCCACAACGGCTGCATTGTTCGGACCCGCTCATGCTGGACTGTGGGTTGCCACTGACCAGCTTCGACCTGGTGTACGAAACCTATGGCACACTCAATGCGCAACGCAGTAACGCGATCCTGATCTGTCATGCCCTGTCGGGAACCCATCATGTGGCAGGCCATTACCCCGGACAGCCCCGCTCCAGCGGTTGGTGGGACAACATGGTGGGGCCGGGAAAGCCGGTGGATACCAACCGTTTTTTTGTGATAGGGGTGAATAATCTGGGAGGCTGTGACGGCTCTACGGGCCCCTCTAGCATCGACCCGGCCACTGGGCATCCCTATGGCCCTTACTTTCCCTTTGTCACCGTTCAGGATTGGGTACAGGCGCAGGCTCGGCTGGCGGATCATTTGCACATTGACTGTTTTGCCGCGGTGATGGGAGGCAGTCTGGGAGGGATGCAGGCGCTGCAGTGGAGCCTCACTTATCCCCATCGTCTGCGTCATGCCATCGTGATTGCCGCCGCGCCTAATCTGTCGGCGCAAAATATCGGCTTCAATGAGGTGGCACGTCAGGCCATTACTACAGATCCCGATTTTCACGGGGGAAATTATTATGCGCAGGGCGTCATTCCGGAACGCGGCTTGCGTCTGGCGCGCATGCTTGGACACATTACGTATTTGAGTGATGACGCCATGATGGAGAAATTCGGGCGCGACTTGCTGGCCAAGGCGCCCCATTTCTCCCTCGAAGTGGAATTCGAAATCGAGTCGTATCTGCGCTATCAGGGAAAAAAATTCTCGGAACGCTTCGACGCCAATACGTACCTCATCATGACCAAGGCTCTGGATTATTTCGACCCGGCACTCCCTTACGGGGGGCAGCTCTCCAAGGCGCTGGCACGTGCGCAGGCAAACTTTCTGGTGGTGTCCTTTACCTCTGATTGGCGCTTTTCTCCCGCCCGCTCGCGCGAAATCCTCAAGGCCTTGCTGGATAACGGACTGGCTGTCAGCTATGCGGAAATTGACTCCTCTCAGGGGCATGATGCCTTCTTGATGGAAAATCCGGATTACTTTGCAGTGATGCATGCCTATTTGGCCCGGGTGTTCGAGGGGCTGCCCCATGCGTGAGCCCCTGTCGTTTGCCGCGCGCGCCGATTGGCTGGCGCTGGCCAGCTGGATCGAGCCGCGTTCGCGGGTACTGGATTTGGGCTGCGGCGACGGACAGTTGCTGCGCCACCTGCAGCAAACGCGGCAGGTCAGTGGTTATGGGATAGAAATCGAACCCGCGCGGGTGGTCAGCGCCGTGCGCAACGGGGTGAACGTGTTGCAGATGAATTTAGAAACCGGGTTGTCTGGGTTTGACGATCGTTCCTTCGATACCGTCATTCTGTCCCAGACCTTACAGGCCATGCGTCATACCGAAGCCATTTTGCGGGAAATATTGCGCGTGGGGCGAGAGGGTATCGTCACTTTCCCCAATTTCGGTTTCTGGAAGAACCGCATGCAGGTGTTAGGTGGGGTCATGCCCAAATCCCAGGCCATGCCCTACGAATGGTTTGACACGCCCAACATTCATTTATGTACCCTGCGGGATTTCGAATCGCTGTGCCCCCGCATTGGGGCCCGGGTGGTACAACGGTTGGTGATTGGGCCTCAGGGTGAGCCTGTGGAATTATTTCCCAATCTGCGGGGTAGCCTCGCCATCTATCGCATCCAGCCGCAAGAGCGCCGGCCGTAAACGTCCGAGCAAAAGCAAGGCGGGAACCCCGACCAGGGTGGCAAACAAATAAAACAGGGGCCAGCCCCACTGTGCTGCCAAAAACCCCGACAGCGGCCCCACATAGACGCGACCCATGGCCGCCAGTGCCGAAAGCAGGGCAAACTGGGTGGCGCTGAAGCGGGCGTGGCATAAGCTCATGAGCAGGGCGGTAAAGGCAGTGGTGCCCATGCCCGAGCCCAGGTTTTCCAAAAACACCGCGCCCACCATCCATCCCAGGTCGTGCCCCTTCAAGGCCAGGGCACAAAAGCAGAGGGTTACAGCGTTTTGCAACAGCCCGAAACGCCAGAGCGATGCGTATAATCCCCAGCGCGTCATCAGGGCCCCCCCCAGGGTCGCACCAAGCAAAGTGGCGAAGAGGCCGACCCCCTTGTTGACCATTCCCACTTCGGTGATGGAAAACCCCACCCCGCGGATGAGAAACGTGGAGGAGAGGGCGCCCGCAAAGGCGTCTCCCAGCTTGAACAGCAGGATCACCCCCAGCCAGGTCAGGGCCTGGGGCCGCTGTAGGAATTCCCGCAGGGGTTCCAGCACCGCCTGACGCAGGGAATGTGGGCCGGACTCGCGCTGTTCGGGTTCGGGCGCGCGTACAGTGGTGACCAGGCCCAGCCCCATGAGGGTTGCCATTAACGTGTAGGTGCGCGCCCAACCCCAATATCCAGCCACAATCAGCGCCAGTGCCCCCGAGGCCAGCATGGCTAGGCGGTATCCCAGTACACTGGCGGCTGCGCCGGGCCCACGCGCCTGGGGGCGCAGCAAGTCTGCCCGGTAGGCATCAATGACGATATCCTGGGAAGCAGACACAAAGGCCAGCAGGAAAGCCAGCAGAGCCGTATGCAGGGGTTGGCTGGCCACGGGTGTTTGTCCCAGCGTTAAAATGAGCCCGGTCAGAGTGGCTTGGGTCAGGAAAATCCAGCCCCTGCGTCGGCCCAGAAATGGAACCACGAAACGGTCCATGAAGGGTGCCCATACAAACTTCCAGGTGTAGGGAAGGCCCACGAGCGTCAGCCAGCCCAGAGCCTGCAAGGAGACCCCTTCGGTGGTCAACCAGGCCTGCAATGTCGACCCACAAAGTGCCAGGGGAAGCCCCGAGGAGAATCCAAGCAACAGCAGACTGCGCAGGTCGGGATGGGTGAGCGAGCGAAGCCAGGAAGGCGCGGTGTGAACGGGCATGGCGCATCATGCCCCGGAGGACTTGAGAAAAGCAAGCGCCTCGGTTGCCAGGCCCCGTCCGCTCCGGTTCCCAGAGCGCGGCGGGGCTCGGTGGGGCGTGTCGGAGCATGCTATGCTGGGCATGTTTTTGACCTCATTCTTCCCCTATCATGACTGATTTTCATACGCGCTTCATCGACTTCGCCATTCGCCAGCAGGTCATCCGCTTTGGACAGTTCGTGACCAAGGCGGGTCGTTCTTCTCCATACTTCTTCAATGCGGGTTTGTTCAATACCGGGTCTGCCCTGCGCCAGCTCTGTGCCTTTTACGCCGAAACCATCCTGGATTGCGACATCCCCTTTGATTTTCTCTTTGGTCCCGCCTACAAGGGGATTCCTTTGGTGGCAGGCGTTGCCATGGCCCTGGCCGAGCAGGGGCGTGACGTTCCCTTCTGCTATAACCGCAAAGAGGTCAAGGATCACGGCGAAGGGGGAGCCTTGGTGGGCGCGCCTCCGGTGGGGCGTGCGCTGATCGTGGATGACGTGATTTCTGCCGGGACTTCGGTGCGGGAGTCGGTGCAACTGCTGAATCAGGCGGGGGCCCGGGCGGTGGGCGTGGTGACTGCCCTGGATCGGATGGAACGCGGAACCGGCACCCTGTCCGCCAGTCAGGAGGTTAGCGTGCTACAAGGCATACCGGTGGTGAGTATCGCAACGCTGGATCATCTACTGGAGCACTTGCGACAGGATGCCACCCTGGCCCCTCACCTGGAGCGGGTGCAGGCTTACCGCACCCGTTACGGAGTGGCTGCGGGGTAGAGCCCGGTCAAGCGGCTAACAAGCCCACTGATTGAGTCGCTGAGCCAGTTCTTTCAGACGATCGGCATCGTAGGTGGTGAGAATTTTGCGAGTGAGCGGCTGCAAATCGGGCAGGCTGGTTTTGAGGATGATCTGTTTCACATCCGGTAAATAGGCCGGGTGCATGGAAAACTGGCGCAGGCCAAAACCGAGCAGCAACCGGGTCAGTTCTGGGTCGCCGGCCATCTCGCCACAGAGGGCCACAGGAATATGGGCCTTTTGTCCGCTGCGAATGGTTTGCGAGACCAGGTTCAAGACCGCAGGATGCAGAGGGTCATAGAGATGGGCCACGGTGTCATCCGTGCGATCGATCGCCAGCGTGTACTGAATCAGGTCGTTGGTGCCAATGGACAGAAAATCCAGTCTGTCGATGAATAAGGGCAAGGCCAGCGCCGCTGCGGGGACTTCGATCATGCCGCCCACGGGCAGGTCTTCATGATAAGGCAGTCCTTCCTGGCGCAGTTCGGTCTTGGCCTGTTCCAGCAGTGCTAGGGCCTGGTTCAACTCCACACCATTGGACAGCATCGGCAATAACAGGTGAATCCGGCCAAAGGAGGATGCGCGCAGGATAGCCCTTAACTGGGTCAAAAATAGCCGCGGCTGGGACAGGCAATACCGGATGGCGCGCAAACCCAGGGCGGGATTGAGCGCATTGACTTTGGGCGTGGAATCCAGCGGTTTATCGGCACCAATGTCCAGCGTCCGGATGGTGACGACTTGATGACGCATGGCCTCGGCCACCCGACGGTAGGCATTGAACTGTTCTTCCTCGCCGGGTGGGTCCCTGCGGTTCATGAACAGAAATTCGCTGCGATACAATCCGATGCCCGTGGCACCGCTTTTCTTGACAGCATCCACATCATCGGGTGATTCAATGTTGGCCAGCAGTTCGATGAGGGTTCCATCCAGCGTGGTGGCGCGGGTGGTGCGCAAACGCTTCAGTTTCTGTCGTTCCAGTGTCCATTGTTCCTGTCTGAGCCGATATTCGGCCAGCACCAGAGGGTCCGGATTGACGATGATGACGCCATTCATGCCATCCACGATCATGGGTTCACCTTCCCGGATCATGGCCCAGGCATGGTGCAGAGCCACCACGGAAGGGATGCCCAGACTGCGCGCCAGAATGGCGGTGTGCGAGGTGGCCCCTCCCATGTCGGTGATAAACGCTTGAAAAGGTTGCTGTTTGAACAGCAGCATGTCGGCCGGGCTTAAATCGTGAGCCACCAGAATACTGTCCGCGTCGGCTTTTTTGTCTGACATCAGGGTTCTGGGTTGTCCAATAAGCGCCTTGAGAAGGCGCTCCACCACCTGCGTGACGTCTTCCTTGCGCTCACGCAGATAGCTGTCTTCGATCTGCTCGAATTGTTCGATCAGCAAATCCATCTGCTGTTTCAAGGCCCATTCGGCATTACAGCCCTGTTGCTCGATCAGGCTGCGCGGGACCTGGGACAGGGTTTCGTCATTGAGGATCATCAGATGCAGCTGCAAAAAGGCGGCGAATTCCGGGGGGGCCCCAGCGGGAACATGCTGCTCCAGTTCCTGCAGTTCGGTGCGCACCAGGTCTACCGCCTGATCAAAACGCTGGATTTCAGCCCCGAGATGCTGGGGCGCAATGGCGTAATGAGTGATTTCCAGGGAGGTTTGCAGGAATAGACGCGCACGCCCAATGGCAATGCCCTGGGCAACGGCAATTCCGTGCATGGAAAAGCTCATGGGCGCTATTCTCCCTCGTCAAACCGGTTGTTGATCAGGGCAACCATGGCCTCCATGGCCTCTTGAGCCTGCTCTCCTTCGGTTTCCAGCGTCACTGTGGTGCCACGAGTAGCCGCCAGCATCATGACGCCCATGATGCTTTTGGCGTTGACTTTGCGGCCATTGCGGGCCAAAAAGACCTGACAGGGAAAGGCTGATGCCGTTTGGGTCAATTTAGCGGAAGCGCGGGCATGCAGCCCGAGTTTGTTGATGATTTGAATGTCACGGATGGGCATGGGTGCGGGCAGCCTTTGGTTCGGGTTGGGCAACGGGTGAAAGAACGGCTGGATCTTGCCATTGGATACGACGAGCCGGAAAAATGAGCGTGAAACAACTGCCCCTGCCTGGCACACTCGAGATATCCAGCTTGCTATCATGGTGCATGGCAACCTGTTTGACAATGGCCAAGCCCAGACCCGTGCCACCCGTTTCCCGCGAACGCCCCCGGTCCACCCGATAAAACCGTTCGGTTAGACGCGGCAGGTGCTCGGCGGCGATGCCCAAACCAGTATCCTGAACCGACAAGCGCCCGCCCCCCTGGGCATCCCGATGCCAGCGTATGTCAATCCGACCGCCGGGTGGGGTGTAGCGTACGGCGTTGGTGACCAGATTGCCAAAGGCGCTCAGAAGATCGGACTCGGATCCCAGCAGCAGGTCTTCCTCAGGGCATTCACCGTAGAGCGTATGCTGTCCCTGGCTGAGTTGCTGGCCGGTTTGCACCGCCTGCTGTACCAGATAGCTCACCGGAATGGGCTCTTCGGGGGCCGGCGAGCGTCGGCTTTCCAGGTGGGACAGGGACAGTAACTCC
>JAJZHV010000051.1 GCA_021804345.1 Pseudomonadota bacterium
CCGAGCGGGTTCGGGCAGTGCGCCGGCGCCCTCGGAGCCCGACAGAGGCTGACCACAGGCCAGCCCATAGAAACCCAGACTGATCAGGCCCATGCCCAACCGGCACAACAAAGGCACGAGGCGCATACCCGGTGTGCGCACGGCAACCTTGTTGGCCATCCCACGCGGGTGGCCAGGGCGAGGACAAAGTAGGCGGGCCCTCAAGAACCGTAACAATGCTCTGGCCCTGGAAAACGCCCCGCCTTGACTTCAGCCACGTACAGTTGGACCGCGGCTTCGATGGATCCGGTCTCCTGAATGAAGGGTCGTACAAAGCGGGGCGGAATGTAGGCGCCTAGGCCCAGCATGTCGTAGATGACCAATACTTGGCCACTGCAGCGGGCACTGGCGCCAATGCCGATGGTGGGTAGCTGGACGGCATCGCAGATGCGCTCGGCCAGGGTGCGCGGGATGGCTTCCATGAGCAGGATACTGGCCCCGCTGGACTCTAGGGTTTTGGCATCCTCGATGATGCGTTCGGCCGCAGCGCTATCGCGTCCTTGTACCTTGAAGCCGCCCATTTGATGCACGGATTGGGGGGTCAGGCCCACATGGGAACACACCGGAACCCCACGACTGACCAGAAACTCCACGGTGGCCGCCATTTCACGACCGCCTTCAATCTTGACCATCTGCGCCCCGGCACGCATGAGTTCGGCCGCGTTGCGAAAGGTTTCCTGGGGGTTGACTTGGGAACTGCCAAAGGGCATGTCGGCCAGCAAAAAGACCGAACTGGAGCCCCGGGCCACACAGGCCGTGTGATAGGCCACATCCTCGATGCTCACCGGAAGGGGCGAGTCGTGGCCCTGGACCACCATGCCCAGGGAATCGCCGATGAGCAGCATATCGACCCCGGCTTGCTCTAGCACCCGAGCAAAGCTGGAGTCGTAGCAGGTCAACATGGCAATTTTTTCGCCACGGGCGTGCATGGCGCTGATATCCAGCAAGGATCTACGCATGATGATTACAGGCTTTGCCGTGCCAGGGGAAGGGAGCGAATCCGTTTTCCCGTCAACCGGAACAAGGCGTTGCACAGGGCCGGTGCAATGGGTGGAGTGCCGGGTTCCCCCACTCCTCCTGGGGGTTCGGAGGAAGGCACGAAATGCACGGACACCTGCGGCATGGCCGTCAAGCGCAACAGCGGATAATCATGGAAATTGGATTGATCGATTTTGCCCTCAGTGAAGGTGATTTCCCCATACAGGGCAGCACCTAGGCCAAAGATCATGGCGCCTTCCATTTGCGCGGCGGCAATGTCTGGGTTGACGACAGTGCCAATATCGGCCGCGATGGTGACCCGATGAATGCGGGGTTGCCCCTGCTCTAGGGACACCTCGGCCACTTCCGCCACGATACTGCCAAAGGATTCCACCAGGGCAATGCCCCGGGCACGCCCTGGGGGCAGGGGCTGGGTCCATCCGGATTCCTGGGCCACCCGTTCCAGAACGGCTTTGGCCCGCGGTGTTTGGGTGAGGAGAGCCCGTCGATATTCGAAGGGGTCAGCACCGGCGGCATGGGCCATTTCATCCATGAAGGATTCGGAAAAGAAACTGTTTTGAGTATGCCCCACCGAGCGCCAGAACCACACGCGCACACCTGGTGCAAAGGGCGTCCAGCGTACTTGAAAGTCTGGCAAATGGTAGGGGATGTCTGCCAGCCCTTCCACCGAGGTCCTGTCAATACCTTTGTCGATGAGGGCAGGTTCGAATCCCGTGCCCAGGGCGATGGAGTCGCAGGCCGTGTGCATGGAATACTGCAGGATCTGGCCTTTGGTATCCAGTTTGGCGTCCATCTGACACAAGGCCATGGGCCGATAGTATTGCGCCTGCATGTCGTCTTCGCGGGTATAGACCACCTTTACCGGGGCCCCGGCATCGCGCGCCAGACTGACGGCCTCCACCACAAAATCCGGAGCAAAGCGGCGCCCAAAGCCCCCGCCCAAAAACTGGGTATGGACAAAGACCTGTTGCAGCTCATGACCGGTCAACTTGGCCGCCAGTTGCTGGTTGGGTCCTTGCGCCTGGGTGCCCACCCATAAATCTACGCGATCCGGCTGAACCCAGGCGGTGCAGTTCATGGGTTCCATGGGCGCATGAGCCAGATAGGGCGCTTCGTAACGCGCCGTGAGGGTGCTGGCCGCGGGCTCGGTACTGGCCGGGGTACTGGAGCGTTGCAAGGCGACCTTGGCGGCCTCGCCCGAATCCAGCAGTTGCGCCATCTGTTGGCGCAGGGCCTGGGTGGAGCGGGTGTGATGGGCGCTCTCGTCCCATTGGATCTGCAAGTGCTCACGGCCCTTCATGGCGTGCCAGGTGGTGTCTGCCAATACGGCTAATCCTTGGCCTGTGGGGGATTGCACCGGCAACACGAAACGCACCCCCGGTTGTTTGAGGGCTTCGGTGGCGTCGTAATGCACCAGGGTGGAGCCCAACACAGCCGGGCGCGCCACCACAGCGGTGAGCAAACCGGGAAGACGCTTGTCCAGGCCAAAGGCGGCACTGCCCGTGGATTTGGGCAAGCTATCCAGGCGATGCGCCGGTTTGCCAATCAGGGTGAAGGTGCTGGGAGACTTGAGAGCAACCTTTTGCGGCAGCGGCACCTGGGCCGTGTGCGGGACCATATCGGCAAAGCTGGCACGATGCACACCGGCTTGCAGCACGCCCTGACTGATCCTGATCTGTTCCGGTGGCAGATTCCATTGCTGGGCTGCTGCAGCACGCAATAACTCCCGTGCCGTGGCTCCTGCCTGGCGCAAGGGTTGCCACATGGCGCGCACCGAAGTAGAGCCCCCGGTGGCCTGCGTATGAAACCAAGGGTGGGCATATTCCGGGGCGGCCGGGGCAAACTCCACCTGGATCATGGACCAGTCCAGCTCCATTTCTTCCGCCAAGATCATGGGTAAGGCCGTCATGACCCCCTGCCCCATTTCCGATTTATCCACCAGAATTGTCACATGGCCATTGGCGTCGATGCGCACCCAGGGGTTAGGAGAAAAAGAGCGGGGGGATTCCGCCAGCGCAGCCTGCGGGGCGCTCCATTGCAGGGCAAACCCGCCACCAGCCAGCAGGACGCGCTTGATGAATTCACGTCGGTCCAGGGTTGAATCCATGAAAGTCTCCAGTTCTTGAAAAGTAAACGGCGCCAGTCTTCTGCCCGATCAATGCCTTGATCCCTGAGCGCTCTGCGGGGAGGGGCCAGTGTGCCGGGTTAGCCTGAAACGCAAGTATATCAAGCCGCCACCCGAAATAATTCGAAGAAATTCTGACTGGTGCGCATGCCCACCTGTTCATCGGTCATGCCCCGCAGTACAGCAATTTCCTGGGCCACATGACGCACGAATGAGGGCTCATTGGTTTTTCCCCGATGGGGCGTTGGAGCCAAGTAGGGGGAATCCGTTTCAATCAGCATGCGTTCCAGCGGAATGGTGCATGCCAGGGTTTTCAGGGCCTGAGCATTCTTAAAGGTGACAATACCCGAAAAGGAAATCAGAAACCCCATGGCCAGGGCCGCTTCGGCCACCGCCTGGGATTCGGTAAAGCAATGCATGACGCCTCCGACGGCGGCAGCCCCTTCTTCCTGCATGATGCGCAAGGTATCTTCGGCCGCCGAACGGGTGTGAATGATGAGCGGTTTACCCGTGGCCCGGGCCGCGCGGATATGGGTTCGAAACCGCTCCCGTTGCCATTCCGGACGCTCCACTAGGCGGTAATAATCCAGGCCGGTTTCGCCAATGGCCACCACCTTGGGGTGCTGGGCCCAGGCGTAAAGGTCCTCCTGGGTGGGCTCGCGGGATAATTCGTAGTCCGGGTGAACCCCAACGGTGGCGTACCAGTGGGGATGCCATTGGGAGACCTCTAGGACATCCTTCAGGGTATCGGGCTGAACAGCGATACAGAGGGCATGGGTCACCTGATTTTGCACCATGGCGCTTTCGATCTGGGGCAAGCGGGTGCGCAGTTCGGGAAAGTCCAGATGGCAATGGGAGTCGACAAACATGATGAGGTCACAATGCAAAAGGGGATTATTGCATGATCAGTCCCCCTTGCGAAGTCATTTACCGCATCGACATTGTCTTCACGCTGTGGAAAAACAGGGTAGCAACAGATGTTCGGCCAGCAAGCGCGGGTTGAGCGGATGGTGCATGAGCCGGCGTGCCTCGCGCAAGGATTTTTCCCAAGCCAGCAGATCGAACAGGGATAAGCGTTCGCTCATGCGCGCCAAGGAGCTTGACAGCGCCAGGTGGTAGCGCGCCTGCCCCAGGATTTTGAATTCGATCAGATCAAACACCCAGCGTTGCAGCCAGTCCAGCCAGTCGGACAGGGGTAGCTTGGCGGTGTGTTCCGACAACTGGATGAGCGTGAGTTGGCCGGCAACCAGGTGCTCCAGCCAGGCCGTGCGCACGCCCTGCTCCTGCAGCGCCAAACGCTGGGCCTCGAGCGGGGCCTGGCCGGCCAGGGCCAGGAGCTGTTCCGGGGCAGCCACCGCCTGTGCCTGGAGCCAGGCCAGGGCCACAGGGGTGGGCGGCAAGGCTAGCTTGAAAGATTGGCAGCGGCTGAGGATGGTGGCCGGAACGCGCGCCGGATGGTGGCTGACCAGCAAAAAAACGGTGCCCGGGCGTGGTTCTTCCAGGACCTTGAGCAGGGCATTGGCCGCATTGGGGTTGAGCGCCTCGGCCGGGTCCACCACCAGCACCCGATAGCCCTGTTGGTGGGTGCTCAAGACCAGAAAATCGCTGAGCTCACGCACCTGATCCACCGTGATCCAGGCACTGCCAGGGCTGGCCCGGGGGCTATCGCTCAGGCCAGCGGGGGATGCGCCCTCCACCCCCGGTGGCGCCGCGGCAGATTCCGGCTCCAGCAGCCGGTAATCCGGATGCGTGGCTGCGCCAAACCACTGGCACGGGGTACAGGTGCCACAGCCTAGGCCCTGGGCCTGCGGACGCGCACAGAACAGGGCCTGCGCCACCTGACGGGCAAACTGGGATAGACCGATGCCCCGTGGCCCGGAGAGCAACAGGGCCTGAGCTGGGGGGCGCTGCATCAGGCGCGCCAAGGGCTCTTGCAGCCAAGGATAGATCATGGAAAGCGCTGCGCCAATTCCTGCTCCATGAGCGCCCACAACTGATTGGGCGCTTGTGCCGCAGGCAACAGGCAAAAGCGCGCGGCATGACGATTTGCTCGCTCCAGATAAGCGGCACGCACGCGCTCGAAAAACGTGCCCCCCTGCTGTTCAAAACGGTCCAGTTCTGGACCGGCGCGTTGCAGGCGCTGCTGGGCGGTGGCTGGGTCTAGGTCGAACAAGAACGTGAGGTCGGGTTGCAGGCCCTCCACCACCCAGTCTTCCAGAAATTCCAGATGGGCGCAGGCCACCCCGCGACCACCTTGTTGATAGGCAAAACTGGCATCGGTAAACCGGTCACTCACCACCCATTGACCTTGCTCTAGGGCCGGAACGATGACCTGTTGCACCAGTTGGGCGCGGGCGGCAAAGAGCAGCAGGGTTTCTGCCTCCACGCTCATGTCCTGGTGCAGCAACAGTTGGCGCAGGGCCTCGCCCAAGGCCGTGCCGCCGGGTTCACGGGTTTGCACCACGCGCCGCCCGCGCTGGGTTAGCCAGTGCACTAGGGCGGGAAGGTGGGTGCTTTTGCCCGCACCATCGATGCCCTCCAGGCTGATGAAGCGACCGCGCGCGGGGTTCATGGCTGTCCCTCCGTCACAGTTGCGGAATGGGGCACAGGGGCTGGCGGCGCGTGGTGCAGTTGATAGGTGTGCACCGCCTGGTTATGCTGGGCCAGGGTCGTGGAAAACTGATGCGTACCATCGCCTTTGGCCACAAAATACAGCGCCTTGCTGGTGGCAGGATGCAAGGCAGCCTCGATGGCCCCCTCTCCGGGCATGGCTATGGGTGTGGGCGGCAAGCCTGCTCGGGTATAGGTGTTGTAGGGCGTATCGGTGAGCAGATCGCGCTTGTGGATGCTGCCCTGATAGCGCAAACCCATGCCGTAGATGACGGTAGGGTCGGTTTGCAGACGCATGCCCAGGCGCAGACGGTTCAGGAACACCGCTGCAATGAGCGGGCGTTCGTCGGCGCGGGCCGATTCCTTTTCGATGATGGAGGCCATAATCAGGGCCTGATAGGGGGTTTCGTAGGGCAGTCCGGGCGCACGCTGGGCCCAGGCCTGTTGCAGATGCTGGTGCATGGCCCGGGCGGCGCGCCGGAGCAGATCCAGTTCGCTGTCCCCGGGATTGAAAAAATAGGTGTCGGGGAAAAACAATCCCTCCGGCCCCGCATCGGGCAAACCCAATTGCTGCAGTAACACTTGATCGCTGGGTGGGGGGCTGCCGGGGCGCAATAGCGGGTTGGCCTCCAGCACCGCGCGCACCTGGGCAAAATTCATCCCCTCCACCAGCCGGGCTTCCAGCTGCAGGCGATCATCGCCTGTGGTCAGGCGGTTGAGTAACTGCAGGGCACTCAGGGGGCGGTTCCAGGCGTAACTGCCGGCCCGGATATGGGTTTGGCGTCCCAGCAGGCGCCCCATGACAATAAAACTCCAGGGCTCCCACAGCACATGCCGGGCCTGCAGGGTATGGGCCACCTGGCGCAAGCTGCTGCCGGATTTCAGATCGAATTCAAAGGGCACTTGGGGCAGTGGCAAGGGCACCAAGGCAAACCAGCCCCCCCATAGCATCAGGACGAGAAGGACGCTGGTGCCTGTACGCCGCAACACCGAGGGTGGTTAACGCAAGCGTTGAAAGATCAGCGAGCCGTTGGTGCCGCCAAAACCGAAGGAATTGGACAACACCACATCGATAGCCATGTTGCGTGCCCGATGGGGCACGTAATCCAGGTCGCATTCCGGGCTGGGATGATCCAGATTGATGGTGGGAGGGGCCACCTGGTGATGAATGGCCAGCACTGCAAAAACCGCCTCGATGCCACCCGCAGCGCCCAGCAGATGGCCCGTCATGGACTTGGTGGAACTGACCGCCAAGGACTTGGCGTGCGCGCCGAAGGTGCGTTTGAGGGCAATGGTTTCACCCAGATCGCCCAGGGGCGTGGAGGTACCATGGGCGTTGATGTAATCCACCTGATCGGGGTTTAAGCGTGCATTTTTGAGGGCATTGAGCATACTGCGCCGCGCCCCGTCGCCATCTTCGGGTGGTGCGGTAATGTGATGGGCATCGGCGCTCATACCATAGCCCGTCAGTTCGCAATAGATGCGCGCGCCGCGCGCACGGGCAGATTCCAGTTCTTCTAGCACCAGCACCCCGGCGCCCTCGCCCATCACAAAGCCATCGCGATCCTTGT
>JAJZHV010000052.1 GCA_021804345.1 Pseudomonadota bacterium
ACTATTTTTGATCAGTGCCCGTTGGGTGATTTCCCCGTGTCCTTCGATATTGGGAGGCCGGGTTTCCAGGCGCACCACATGGGGTTGTTGCAAACGCAGTTCGGCCGCATCCTCGATGGTTACGATGCGCTCGTCTTCCGGAATGTAACTGGACAACAGATTGAGCAGCGTAGTCTTGCCGCTTCCCGTCCCTCCTGAGATGAGCAGATTGGTTTTGGCTTTTACCATGGCCGCCAGCAAAAAGGCCATGTCCTGGGTCATGCTGCCATAGCGGATCAGATCTTCGGTGCGTAGGGGGTGGGCCGAGAACTTGCGAATGGATAAGGCGGCACCGTCCAGCGCCAGTGGCGAGACGATGGCATTGACCCGGGAACCATCCGCCAGACGCGCATCTACCATGGGACTGGATTCATCCACGCGCCGACCGATACGAGAGACGATCTTGTCGATGATGCGCATCAGATGCATGTCGCTTTGAAAACGCACCTTGGTGCGTTCCAGCTTTCCCCGTCGTTCCACATAGACCACGAAGGGACCGTTCACCAGAATATCCGAAATGCTGGGATCGGAGAGCAAGGGCTCTAGAGGGCCTAGGCCGACCACTTCGTTCTGAATTTCTGCAATCAGGGTGTGATGCGACTGCTCGCCCAATACCACCCCATGCTCCTTCAGGTAATCCTCGATATACAGGGCGATGCGCTGCTTGAGCTCTTCGTCGGTAATCTTACCCAGAATGGACAGATCAAACTTCTTCAGCAGATCCTGATGGATGTCGGTGCGTAATTTTTGGGTATCTGCACTTTGCTGGGTTTGCATGCCCCGGGCCATGTCGGCCTCGGAGGTTTCTTCCTTGGCTGGTTGTGTGGTGGCCGTATTAAGTAATTCACGCAGGGACATGACACCCCCTCAGGAACAGCGCAGCTCCCTTGGGCGCGCCACACCCCCAGGGCCCTGAACCAGGCCGTAACTGGTCAACCTGAGCCGCCGCCTTCATGCGCCAGGGGCCATCCGTCGCACCACGCGTCCCCAGGCTTCCCCCAGGGAGAACCGAGAGTTGGGGTGTGTGCTTGCACTGCGCTTGCCCACCAATTGATCGGCCCACAGGGCCAGCGCCAAGGATAACTCGCCCCTGGGGGCAATCTCGTACAAGGGTTTGCCGGAGTTGATGGCAGCCGTGGCATTGACGAAATCATTGGGGATTTTCAGATGAAACTGGGTTTGCAAGGCCTCTTCAATTTTCCCGAGTGGGATATCCTCTGTTTTTCCCTGACGGTTGACCACGATCCTGATTTTGGACTCGGGGTAATGCAGGGCGCGAAACATGCGTTGCAAGCGTTGCGCACCCCGCACAAAGGGCAGCACCGTCTGCATGATGGGATAGATGGTGTCGGATCGATCCATGACCCTCAGGGATAAGGGGTCCAGGGTGCGCTCCAGATCCACGAAGATGAATTCGAAGTGCTGGGTGGCCACGCTCAAGATGCCGTCCAGTTGATCGGGGGTCACGCCAATAGCCTGTTCGGGATTGGAGGGCGCCCGCAACAACCAGGTGCTCTTGCCGATCTTGATACAGGCGTTTTCTAGAGAGGGGCCATCCAGATCGGTCCGGCGGATGATATCCCCCAGACTGCGCGGACTGGCATCATCGGTGATGTAAAAAGAGGCATCGGAAAATTGCAGGTCCAGATCCAACAGAAGCACTTTCTTGTGGTGCAGTTCTCCCAGGGTATAGGCCAAATTGGCTGCCAAAAAGGACGTGCCACTGCCTCCCTTGCAGGGAATGAAGGAAAAAATTTTGCCCACACTGGGAATGCCGTGAATGGCCGCCAGGCGAATATGCGCCCGCTCGATGACTCCCACCAGTTCCTGCGCAAGCTCAGCGCGGGCGATCACATCGCGCACGCCCACACGCATGGCCTGCATCAACACGCGATCCAGATCGCCGGTCAGGATCAGGGCGGTGGTGGCTTGCGGGTGACGCAGGTTAAACAACTCCACAGCGGACCAATCCAAGGCTTCTACATCTTGACAGTCTAGGATCAGTAACTCGGTCTGTGCCACCTCGGGATGGTCGATGTCGATGCGTTCACAGGATTTTTCGATCCAGACCAGTTGATCCGCCCCGCAGCGTTCCGCCAGCACCGTGCGCAGTTCCGGGGGTTTATGCAGGGAATAGACAGTAACATTCATACGGGACGTTCAAGGAGGTTCAAGGGGTGGTACCCAGCGCAGCTGGGACGGTCATGGGGGAAGATCCGGCAGAGCCCAGTCCCACCGAAAAACTGCTGGTTGGGGGCGGTGGGGACACCGAGGTGGCCACATAGCGGTCCATGACGGCCTTGGCCGATGCGCCGTCCAACCCCTGCGGGCCCGTTACCGGAACCCCCTGGGGATGAATGATCTGTTGGGCCAGCGTGCCCTGCACCGCCTCTCCAAAACTGGACTCCACCTGAAAGCGATCGGCGGCACAAGCGGTCAGTAACAGCACACACAAAAGGGCCAAGGGGGCCTGCAGAGCGCGCGAAGAGGTCATGGTGCAGTCGACTCCATTTTTCCACCCAGTTGAAATTCGATCCGGGTTGGTTCCTTGAATTGATCCGTGGGCACGGGTAGTGGCCCATTCGAGGGCTTGACCAGATGCGGCGTAATCACAAAGACCAGCTCGGTGCGGTTGTTCTGAAACTCACTGCTGCGAAACAAGGCCCCAAAAATGGGCAGTTCGCCCAATACCGGAAAAGCCTTGATGGCCTCGGTCACACTGTTGTTGATCAGGCCGCCAATGGCAAAACTCTGTCCATCGTTCAATTGTACCGTGGTGGAGGCGCGCCGGGTGGTAATGGTGGGAATGACAGTCTGGGAGGCCCCCGAGCCAAAGGTGGTGCCCGTGGAGGAGAGTTCGGAGACTTCCGGAGTCACCCGCAGATTGATTTTTCCGCCCTCCAGCACCGTGGGCAAAAATTTCAGCCCCACACCAAAGAGTTCTTCCTGCAGGGTGATGGCCGTGGTGCCATATCCCGTGCTTTGCGGTACGGGAATGTAGATTTTGCCCCCGGACAGAAAGGAGGCTTCCTGTCCACTGATGGCTACGATATTAGGTTCGGCCAGAATTTTGGCGCGCCCGTCATTGATTTCTGCATCTAGGGTGAAATTGGTGAGTCCTTGCCCAAAGGTGAGCGAGCCCGCACTGCCCGAAGAAAAACCCAGATTGGCGGCAGCGGCCGACCCGTGGGAGTTTCGGGACAGCAGGCTGCCCCCCAATTTGTCATCCAGAGTTTTCTGGATTTCGGCCACGCGCACTTCCAGCAACACCTGAGCCGGGTCCTGGGTACCCAGCAGATCGATGATTTTTTTTCCGCCAAATTGCTCGGTCAATTGCACGATTTGGCGCACAGCCACGGCATCGGTGGCGACTCCAGTGAGCACGAAGGAGTCTCCGGCGGCGGCCACATGTATATTTTTTTCCGCGGGCAGTAGTTCCTGCAATTTCAGTTGCAAGGCAGACACATCGATGCCGACCACGGCCTCGAGCAGGCGCGTCTGGCCATCCGCCGTCCACAGATAGACATTGGTGGTGCCGGCCTTCTTGCCCACCAGATACACCTCCTGTTTGCGCACCAGACTGATATCCAGCACCTCGGGGTTGCCCACCGAGACCCGAATCAGCTCGGCCTTGGCGGGCACGCGCAGGGTTTTTCCCACCACCAGGGTGATGGGTGCGGAGTCTGACTCCGGCGCGGGCGCACCCCATGCCGGGGTCAATAACAATGCAAGCAGAAGCGCAATGAGTATTTTCATGGAGGTGGTCTATCGGGAAGAAACGGGGGCCATGGCCGCGGTGGTGCCGCGAATGACTTCCACCGTATGAAGCGCCCGCAGGGCCACAGGGTCCTCCTGGGCAGAGGTGGGATGATCGACTGTGGGGGGCAGCGGCTCCCGTTTGATGGAATGCGGGGCAGCCGGTTCTGGCAAGGGGTTGGGCAGGTCCAGCAGTTCGCTTTTATGCACACCGTGGGTGCTGACCGTGGCCTCATCCAGTTCGTTGCGCAGAGCCAGGGTCAGGGTCCCCACACTGCCCGCCAGGTCCAGTTTTTCGGCCTGTTGGGGGCTGACTTCCAGAGTGACGGTATTCACCACCTTGGCCTTGACGTCATCCTTCAGGGCTGCATCCTGAGCCACGGCTAGCACGGGAATCTTTTGCAGTACGATCTTGGATATCATATGTCCCTGCTCTTCCTGCAGGGTAACCACCACATCCACCAGGCTGCCCGGCAAGGCGAAGCCCGCCACGCCCCCCACTTCGTTCACATGGATGCTCACGGCCCGCAGGCCCGGCTGGAGCATGGCAGAAAGCCCCGCCCGATTCCCCAGGGGGGCCAGCTTGGCCTCCAGCAGGGGCTCGCCCGGGGCAAGGGGCACTTTCAGGACCCGGTTGTTGAGCGCCGCGGGGTTGCTGAAGCTGCCGGGCAAGGGGTTGTCCAGGGGCCAATCCACCAGCTTCAACTGGCTGGGAGCCAGACGGGAGCCGGCACTCAGGGGGGCAGCCGCCACCACCAGATGGGTCAGTTTGGCTGTGGTGCGCACCTCCACCTGGCGCGTAACCCACCGAAAGCCGCCCCAGACGGCCAGCAAACTGAGCAACAGAGAGAACAACAGAAACAACAGGGCCCGATTTTTGATCATGGTGTACCCAGGGGTCCGAAAAATACCAGCAGAGCATGGGGCGCATAGTGCACCAACCAGAGATAGCCTGATACCCCGAGCAGGATGGCAGCGGCATAGGGCAAGGTGGTGCTGCTCATGAAGCCCAGATAAAACAGCGCCAGGGCACCACCGGAGAGGGTGGTGAGCAGAACACTAACCAGCGCTGCCTTCAGGCCCAGAAAACTACCCGCCAGAGCCATCAGTTTGACGTCTCCCGCCCCCAAAACCCCGCGCAGGTACAGGGGCAGAAAGCAGCAACCGCCCAGCAACAACCCCCCCAGGAACTGCCCCAGGGGCAATGCGCCACCAAGGACAAAACCCAGGGACAGGGCTAATCCGCTTAGTATGAGCCTATTCGGTATTTTGCGCGAACGCACATCGCCAACGGCTGCCAGCAGCAGCACGGCCAGCAGGGTACTGCTGGCGGCGTCAGTCACGCGTTGGCGATACCTGGAGCATGCGCGGATGGCGCCAGGGCATTAAATCACGCCCCCCACACTGGTGAAGACACCACTGACATCACCCTGAAGCGTTTTGACAGCAGCGATGATTGCTGCGGCAATCAGGGCAGCCAACAGGGCATATTCGATGGCGGAAATGCCCTCGTCGGCGCGCAGGAATTTTTTGACAATCTGGAGGATGGTAGACATGTGAATCTCCTTTGTAGGTGTTACTGTTATGATTGCTGTAGTGAATCGCAGACTTCAACTTACACCGGGAAACTGTACACTTTATATCATATAAATCAGCGAATAAAACATCTTTTTCCACAGCGCATCACGAAAAAAAAACACGCTTGATGAGGCTTGATAAATGTTATTATTTCCCACCAACCTGTCCACTGGATGTTCATGATTCCGGTCAAATTTTTTAAAGATCAGCAGGGTACGGCGGCCGTGGAATTGGCGCTGGTGCTGCCTTTACTCTTGCTGATCGTGTTTGGCATCATCGAATTCGGCATCCTGCTCTACGATCAGGCCATTGTGGTGGCTGCGGCGCGCGAGGGGGCGCGTTGGGGCGCGGTGCAATCCATTGCCCTGAGCCACCCCATCAGTTGCAGCGATCCCGGTATCAGCACCATCCAGGGGGGAGCACCCGCCTCCTGCTCTGGAACCGGATCCGGCAACGCGTGCCTGGTGGCCAGCAACTATGGCGCGCAATCCCTCATCACTTTTGGCGCGGCCAGCAGCACCAACCCCTCGGTCACCGTGGCCTGCGGCCCCACCAACCCCACGATCAGCGTCACCGTCCAGTTTACCTATCAGGGCCTGGGCCTGGGAACCCTGAGCCCCCTGGGCAATGGCTCGCGCCAGATCACTTCCACCTCGGTGATGTACTATGAATAGTCCGTTCCCCAACCCAGCGCCTGAGCGGCCCAGGAGGCGCCAGGACGGACCAGGTTGCCTGCAGAACCCCGAGGCGCAAGCGGGGGTCATTGCCCTGATCAGCGCCGCCTTGATGCTGGTATTGATCAGCTTAGCCGCCCTGGCGGTGGATGTGGCCCACTTGCTGGTGCTGCGCGTGGAAGTGCAAAATGCCGTGGATGCGGCAGCACTGCGGGGGGCCTCCTTGCTGTACAGCAATGGCTCTGCCACGCCCAACTTTAGCGCCAGCGGACCCGCCGTGACCGGCGCTATCGAGGCGGTCAATCTCAACCTGACCGTTACCGGGCAGGATCAATTGCAGGTGCAGGCCAACTACTGGCAACAACTCAATCCCTCGGCCCCCTCCAACGAGGCGGCCATTCAGGTCACCTTGTCCAAACAGGGCACCTTGTATTTCGCCCGTATTTTTGGGCAATCCAGTCGCTCCGTCTCGGCCACTTCCACCGCCCTGGTGCAGTCCCCTTCCACCATTGGCGCTGGAGGAACCAAACTGCCCATGGCCATCGGTTCCTGCATGTTTTCCCTATTTTGGGATTCGGAAAACGATCAACCAAAAATCGATCCCAGCACCAATCAACCCTATGTGATCCAGATTGGTTCTTCCTACGGCGGCAGCCAGGATGATACGGAAAGTGGAGATTCTTCCTCCTGTAACGTCAGCGCACAATGGTCCTCGCTCTCCAGCAGCGAGGTGGAAAGTGAGAATGTCCTGAGTGGCATCGTCACCGGGGGCAATTCCAGCGCCTTCTCCACCGGCAATCAGATCTGGCTGGCCAATGGGGATAAAAACGCATTGTATAAATCGGTCAGCTCTTGCAGTGCCGCCGGGGATCGCTCCTGTGAGTATAGCGTGGTTCCTGTGGTGAACTCGGTCACGCCCGGCAGCGAGCAACAGGTTTCTGCTCTGGCCTGCCTGCATGTGCTCTCCGCCACGGGAGACAGTGGCAAATATGTCACTGTGCAAATGTCTGGCGGCTGTACCCCGAATAACGCCAGCGGGAGCGCCAGTAGCTATGGCGTGACCGAAGCCCCCAAACTGGCGGACTGACGCTCATGTCTGCCCGTTGCGACCCGGTTGCTCCTCCTTCAGGAAAACAGGTCTTCCGGTTACCTCCTGCCCAACCCGGCCTATCCTCGCAGCGGGGGATGGTGGCCATTGCC
>JAJZHV010000053.1 GCA_021804345.1 Pseudomonadota bacterium
GTTGCGGTAGTCCGAAGCCGGAACTGCCGCTGCCAGCTGAAGGCAAGCCTCAACCACTGTTTTCCGGGCAAAATTTCGAGCATGCTCAAAAGCACCCGAGCGCTGAATGATTTCCACCACCAGCGCCAGATTCTCTGCGCCACCTTGCAGGATGACCTGGCGAATAAGGGCGCTGTCCTGGGGTGAACCGGTGCGCATGACGTGAATCAGAGGGAGGGTTGCCTTGCCCTCCGCCAAGTCGTCTCCCAGGTTTTTGCCCGTCTGCTCCTGTGCACCAGAATAATCCAGCACATCATCAATGACCTGAAACGCGGTGCCCAGTGCCGCGCCAAAGGTTGCCAGCTGCTCTTGAACCGATTCGGGCACCCCGGCCAGAATGGCTCCCAGACGAGCCGCAGCTTCGAACAGTTTGGCGGTTTTGTAGCGAATGACCTGCAAGTAGCGCTCTTCATCCACATCCGGATCGTGACAGTGTAGCAACTGCAAGACCTCGCCCTCGGCAATGACGTTGGTGGCATCAGCCAATACCTGCATCACCTGCATGTTGTTGACGGAAACCATCATCTGAAAGGAGCGGGAGTACACAAAATCTCCAACCAACACACTGGCCGCATTGCCAAAGCGTTCGTTGGCGGTTTTTTTGCCGCGCCGCATTTCCGATTTATCCACCACATCATCGTGCAACAACGTGGCCGTATGAATGAATTCCACGACCGCCGCCAAGGTGTGGTGATCGGTGCCTTGATAGTGGAGAGCCCGGGCCACCAGGAGCGTCAACATGGGACGCAACCGCTTACCGCCACTGTGGATGAGGTATTCGGCCACTTGGCGGACTAGGACCACATGGGAATGCAACTGCTGCCGGATCACCTGATCCACCGCTGTCATATCCTCCTGGACCAGGCGATGAATGGCATCAAAACTCATGAAAGCACGCTGATCGATTTCATTTCTCCTCGCATTGAGTAGGACCAAACGCGCCCATTTTACAGAAACCTCGGGGCCTTGTTGCAACCTTTCGTTGCAGGAGCCTTCGCGTGAGGAACCCCCAACGGGCAGGAAGGTTCAGGGTGTAGCCACGAGGTGGAACGTGATGTGGATCTCATTGGCCACGGTTCCGAAATCGGCCCAGGTTCCCTCCCCCACTGAAAAATCCGCCCGCCGGACTTCAAAACTGCCGTCGAAAACAGCGCGGTTCCCTTGCACGCTGACCGTCACCGGTGTGCTGACCAGGCGCGTATGGCCCTTGATCGTCAGTGGCCCACTGACTTCGTAGCGATTTCCCCCCAAGGGTTGAATCGTGGTGCTTTCAAAGTGTGCCACCGGGTATTTTTTGCTGTTGAACCAAGCCGCATCGCCCACTTCATCGTTGGCCTCCTCAGAGCCGGTATCAAGACTGGCAATGGGGGCCTCTAGCGTTGCTTTTCCCTGGGCCGGTTTGGCCGGATCAAAATGCAGGTGTGCGCTGAAAGATTTAAAGCGTCCTTCCATGGGCACATTCATCTGCTTATAGGCAAACACCAGTGTGCTTTGAGCGGGTTGCAGGGTATTGAATTCCACGGCGCCACTGACCACCGGCCAACAGGAAACCCACAAGAGGCCTCCCGCCCCCAGGGCGCCCCACGCCCGGGTGTGTTTTGCGGGGAGTGAGGCCTTGGTGGAAACAAAGTCCCGGGGGGGAACCAGATTGCGGTTAGAGTTCATTTTATTAGCCTTTGACCGTTGAAGTTGAAAAATCCAGGTTGCGCGCCTTGGGCGGATACTATTGGGTTGACTTACCGGAGACCCCAGGAAGCATGCGTTGCAGCACCTCATCACGATCCACAAAGTGATGTTTCAAGGCTGCCAACGCATGCCCGGCCACCGTCAGGGCTAAAAGCCAGTTGAGCGTTTCGTGAATCTCGTGCAAGACATCTCCCAGAGCCTTGTCCTTGGTCAGAAGATCTGGAATAGGCCACAGACCGAAGTACACCGTTTGCACCCCCTTGGCGGAACTCATCAACCAACCGCTCAGGGGGATGGCAAACAGGAGCAGATACAGCAACGCATGCCCACAATGAGCCACCAATCGCTCCAGCGGGCTCATGTGCCCAGGCAAGGCCGGAGGGCGATGTGTGAAACGCCACAACAGACGCAACCAGGCCAGAAGAAACAAGGTTACTCCGGCCCATTTATGCCAGGAGTAGAGCTTGAGTTTCCAGGGTGACAAGTGCAGATCCGCCATGTATAAGCCCAGGGCAAACAGGCTGCACAGGCCAAGCGCCATGAGCCAGTGCAGTCCTTTGGCCATGGCCGTGTACTCTGAGCGGGGTGTAGGTTGGTTGTTTTTCATAAGATTGTTGCTCTCCTGAGCGGGGTTGCCCCGAAGGGGATGGTATTGGGATCAATTAGTGCCGCAGTCATGCCTGCTGTTGGAACTGGAACGCATCCATGGCAATGACACAATCGTCGATGCCGGCATGCAGACGCTCCACGTGCGCTTCGGCTCCGGCCGCGCCCAAGGCCACATACAGAGGCAGCAGGTGCTCGTCGCGGGGATGTGCGCGCACCGCCCCAGGGGCCAGGGCCCGATAATCCAGAAGTGCAGGCACATCGTGCTGCTGCAAACCCTCCCAGATCCAATCGGAAAACTGACGCACGTACGAGGGAGTCACCCCACCAGTCTGCAGACCATGCAGGTAATCTCTCAAATTGTGAGTCAGATTGCCCGAAGCCAGCACCAGAATGCCCTGTTGGGTCAGAGGGGCCAAGGCCTGTCCCAGGCGGTAATGGTACGCGGCATCCTGATGGGGTTGAATGGACAAGGGCAATACGGGCACATCGGCCTGGGCAAACATCAGGCGCAGGGGGATCCAGGCCCCATGATCTAACCCGCGCTCGGGGACGGCACAGGCCTCAAAACCTGCCGACTGCAGGGTGTTGATGACGCTCTGCGCCGCTTCCGGACAGCCCGTAGCCGGATAACGGAGTTGATACAGCTCCGGCGCAAAGCCCCAGAAGTCGTGCATGGTTTTTGGGCGCTGTGCGGAGCCGACCTGCGGAGTTGCGGTTTCCCAATGCGCGCTAACGACCAGAATGGCACGCACTGCCGGCAAACGGGAAGCGGCTTGGCTCAAGACCGCGCCAGCCACGCCGGGACGCAGGGCAAAGGTAGGCGCGCCGTGAGGGACGAAGAAGGTGGGAAGCACCTGCTGGGAAAAGGAAAGTTCTGGGCCGATGGTCATCATGCTCTCTCCTGTGCGCTGGTTGATTGCTCCAATGGGGGCACTGTACCTGGATTATTGCGCTGTAAAAAGTAAACAAAAAGCATTTCATTGTTGTTAATTTAGCAATAATTGAACCGAGCGCCGATTTTGCCGATAAGTCCTGTAGGAAGATCAGAGCGCTGATCCTGTCAAAGACCCTGGAGCAAATTTGCAAAATAATTTAACTTGTTGATTCCTTGGTGCATAATCAGAATACCAAAAAAACATATAAAGCAATGTCCGCCATGATGACAACGTCCGCCTCTTCAAATCTCGATCAGATGCCGCACGAGGTTAGCCTGCACGGCTTGATTACCCTGGAAACCAGCGGGGTGTTTATACGCATCGTTTCTGGCCCGGAGCATGAGCGTCTGCTCCAAGACGTGGACATCCTGTTTGCAGAGGGTTTTCTCTTTGAAGAGGTGGACTACCCCATGCTCATGGCGGTGCTCTTTACCACGGAGTATTTTGAGCATCGACCATTGCTCTCCGCCCGTGTTGCCAAACGCCTTAGGCGTTTCGACCCTGAGCGTCAAGGCTTGTATCGCGAGGTGAGGATCGAGGACGACGGGTCGGTAGCCGAGTATTTTTTCGAATCGATCCAGACACCTCAACTGCTCAACCAACCCATTTACAGCCCCAATGGCGACGGACAAAAACAGCTCTTGGGCTATCACGAGGTGGCCTGTCTGGCTCCGGTGCAACTGGAGTTTGACGAGTTCGTGGCGGCCTTGTGGCTGAAGGGGGTACGCTTTGGACTGCTAGAGGATGACATCAGGAAATACATGCGCGAACAGGCCACCCTACGCACCGAGATTGCGCGGGCGCTGGCGCCCTCGGAAAGTTTTGATGCCAAGGTGATCGAAGTATCCGAGAAAATGCATCAGGACCGCTCTCCCTTCATTCTGGCCAATGGCCGTACCGATATGCGGCGAGCCAAAAATCATTTTCCCCACGTGAACAAAGGCGAGGTCCTGCTACAAAAGTCCCCCCCCATTCCCGGTCACTTCGGGTTCAGCGTCACGGGACAACCCATTGCGCCTCGTGCACCACAGGATCTGGATCTTGCCGCACTCTGCGGGGAGGGCACACGGATCAC
This sequence comes from Pseudomonadota bacterium, assembly GCA_021804345.1. GTDB lineage: Bacteria > Pseudomonadota > Gammaproteobacteria > Burkholderiales > Ferrovaceae > JAJZHV01. The sequence goes on from JAJZHV010000053.1 coordinate 4,345, forward strand.
CAAAAACTCCAAGGGAGAGTTTCTGGTGGCCGTCACGGATGGCTTCGTAACGGTGAATCCCCATACTGAGGCCATCTGTCTGTCTGCTTCCCTGGAAAATCGCACCGGGGTCAATATCCGCTCCACGGGTGACCTACAGATTCATGTGAAGGAATTCAAAGAATTTGGAGAGGTGCAGGAGGGGCGAATAATCGAGGGGCAGAACATGTCCTTCATGGCTTCCGTGTATGGCACCGTCATCGCCCGTGGGGGGGATCTCACCCTGAGCAGTAATATTTCGGGCGGACATGCCCAAAGCGTTGGGGGCAATATCCGGGTGGATGGCAAAGCCATCAACTCCCTGATCGAATCCCGGGAAGGAAACGTGGTACTGCATTACGCCGAGGACTGCACCATCATTGGCGAATCCGTCACCATCGGGCATGCCATCAATTGTGACATCCTTTCCACTCGAGTGAATCTCACCTTGGCCGAGGGCTGCATGATCATGGGAAAGCACCTCGATGTCACCACCCTAGGCTCCACCAAGTACATGGATTCCGTAGTGTTCATCGTGTTACCAGACACTGACGAAATCGACCAGCAACTGGAACAGGAACGGTGCCAGTGGAATGACCTGCAGCTGCTCCTGTCCCAGAAAACACAGCAGCTCATCCGGGACAATCCGGACCCTCTGTTGCAAAAATATATCCGCATGCAAGAGGCCATGCTTCAGGGCACCCTGACCTTGTCCGATAACGATAAAAAAGCCGTTGAACTGCTTGCTAGGAAATTTGCCCCACTCCTCTCTTCCCTGGCTCTGCTGCAGGAAAAATTACAACAATCCCTGCAGCGCCTAAAAAATCTGGAGGCCGACCGTCTGGCCTGCAACTCGCTGGAGCATTGCCATATCCAGACCATACGGGATCATATCAAGGTGGAGTTGCTGCATTCCAATCGCGGATTGGGTCTTTTCTTTCAGTCCATGAAGCGGCGCGAAATCAAAACCTCGCTCAAACAACTGGCGTTGCGCGGTAACCCCCTGTATCAGGCTGACCGGGGCAGCTACACCTGGCACTATCAATCCCTGTGGGACAAACCCCCTGCCCGATAAGGCCCAGCGCAAGACCTCCTGCCCGCAAACCGGGGGGACCTTTTCTGGCCCACGTAGCGCTTGTGAGATTGCCGCAAATCTTTTATAGTACAGCTGATGAACACTTTCAAAGACAGCCCACACTCCTCGCCGCAATGCCTTCAGGCACTGCTGCTGCGCCCCGCGCGCTAAATTTCACACCCCCCCATTTTTCAATGATGTTCCGCCTTCCTGTTTTGAAGGCCATTGGCCGTATTCACCGATCCATGCTCTCGGTCCTTACAAGCCAACCCGATGCCCTCACGCCTCCCAAGGAGACTTCGCATGCGCCAGACACAATTGATCATCTTTGACACCACCTTACGGGACGGAGAACAAAGCCCCGGAGCCTCCATGACCCGCGAAGAAAAAGTCCGGATTGGGCGCCAACTGGAGCGCCTGCGTGTGGATGTGATCGAGGCGGGGTTTCCGGCAGCCAGCCCCGGGGACTTTGATGCCGTGCGCGCCGTGGCTGCGGTCATTAAGGACAGCACTGTGTGCGGTCTGGCACGTGCCCAGGAAAACGATATTCGCCGGGCCGGAGAGGCTATTGCACCCGCTGTTTCCGGTCGCATTCACACGTTTATCGCCACCTCACCCATCCATATGCAAAAAAAATTGCGGATGAGCCCCGAGCAGGTACTGGATGCCGCGATCAAGGCGGTCACGCTAGCCCGCAGCTTGACCGACGATGTGGAGTTTTCCTGCGAAGATGCAGTGCGCTCGGAACCCGACTTTTTGTGTCGCATCATCGAAGCGGCCATTCGAGCCGGGGCACGCACCATCAATATTCCGGACACGGTGGGCTATGCCATTCCCTTTCAGTATGGGGCCTTGATCGAAAGCCTGCTACACCGCATTCCCAACGCAGACCAGGCGATTTTTTCAGTGCATTGCCACAATGACCTGGGATTGGCCGTCTCCAACTCTTTGGCGGCCGTATTGGCGGGAGCTCGTCAGGTGGAATGCACCATCAACGGCCTAGGTGAGCGCGCCGGGAACGCCGCGCTGGAAGAAGTCGTCATGACCTTGCGCACCCGGCGCGACGTCTTCCAACTGGACACGCGTATCGATACCACCCAAATCGTCGCTGCCAGCCGTTTGGTATCCAGCATCACCGGGTTTCCCGTACAGCCCAACAAGGCTGTGGTGGGCGCCAATGCCTTTGCACACGAATCCGGCATCCATCAGGATGGGGTGCTTAAGCACCGCGAAACCTACGAAATCATGCGTGCCCAGGATGTGGGCTGGAACGCCAACAAACTGGTGTTGGGCAAGCATTCGGGGCGCTCGGCTTTCAAGGCCCGGCTGTCCGAATTGGGCATCGAACTGGATTCCGAAGTATCCCTCAACGCGGCCTTTCAGCGTTTTAAGGAACTGGCTGACAAGAAGCATGAAATCTTTGACGAGGACCTGCACGCCCTGGTCAGCGAGGAACTACTTGAACCGCAAAGCGAGCATTACACCCTGGTGGCCTTCATGGCTCATTGCGAAACGGGTGAATCGCCCACGGCACGTCTGGTGATTGCTGTAGCCGGTCAGGAGCAAGTCACCCAGTCCCACGGAAGCGGCCCGGTGGATGCCACCTTCAAGGCCATTGAAAAAATCGCCTGCAGCGGCGCTGAACTGCAACTGTTTTCGGTGAACAATATTACCAGTGGCACCGAGTCTCAAGGGGAAGTGACTGTCCGCTTGGCGCGCAGCGGACGCATTGTCAACGGGCTGGGGGCTGATACGGACATCGTGGTGGCCTCCGCCAAGGCGTATCTGAA
>JAJZHV010000054.1 GCA_021804345.1 Pseudomonadota bacterium
CTATCTGGGCCAGATTGCGCGTACGGGTCAGCTGTGACGCCCATAGAATGAACCGTTGCTGCTGCGCCCCGTGATGTGGCGCTTGAAGAGAAGGGTTTCCGACCAGCCGTTGGGCACAGGGCAGAACTGGGTGCGGCTGCTGGTAGTCGTGTTGTTTTTTTGCTGGGGGCTGACCACGGTGCTCATCGACTCCCTCGTGCCCCGGCTGAGGGCGTGGTTTTCCTTGAGCTACGCCGAGGTGCTGCTCACCCAATTCAGCTTTTTTTTTAGTTACCTGCTGTTTTCTCTGCCGGCGGGGCGCGCGCTGGCGCGCCTGGGCTATGCGCGCAGCATCGTGCTGGGCCTGAGTATCACCGCCCTGGGGGGGCTGCTCTTTGCTCCGGCAGTGGCCTTGGGGCGCTTTCCCGCTTTTTTACTGGCGCTCTTTGTACTCGCTATGGGCATTACCCTGCTGCAGGTCAGCGCCAACCCGCTGATTGCCCAGTTGGGCCCGCCGGAACGCGCCCCAAGCCGGCTCAGTCTGGCACAAGCCTTCAATTCCCTGGGCACCACCCTGGGCCCCTTGATTGGTGCTGCCGTCATTCTGGGGGCTGCCGGGGCCCAGAGCCTGTCTTGGGTGCAATGGCCGTTTCTGGCCATGGCCGGGATGTTGGGGGGGCTGGCCCTGGCCTTCTGGCGCCTGCGCACCAGTGACCACTTTCCCCCCACGGCCACCCAACAGAGCGGTTTGCGCTGGGACCTGTTGCGCCAGCGTCGCTTTCAACTGGGTCTGCTGGCCATTTTTACCTATGTGGGGGCCGAAGTGTCTATTGGCAGCCTGCTCATCAATTACCTGATGCAACCCCGCATTTTGGGCTTGGCAGCACCCGTGGCTGGCAGTCTAGTCAGCCTGTATTGGGGTGGGGCCATGCTGGGACGGTTTCTGGGATCGGCGTTGCTGGTGGTGTTACCGGCCAGTGGGGTGCTCTTGGCCTGCGCCCTGGGGGCCTGTGCCCTGGTGGTGACCTCCTCCCTCAGCCTGGGGTGGCTGGCGGCAGCCACCCTCTTGGGCGTGGGGCTGTGTAACTCCATCCAATTTCCGGTAATTTTTTCTCTCACCCTGGAGGGGCTGGGAGAGGCCACACCCAGTGGCTCCAGCCTGCTATGCCTGGCTATTGTGGGCGGTGCCCTTATTCCTCCGCTCACGGGCTTGGGCGCCGATCATGCGGGGTTATCCGTGGCCTTGCTGGTGCCGGCCTGCTGCTACGCAGTGGTGGCGCTCTTTGCCCTGAGCCAGTGCTGGCCAGCGCTCATCCGTAGTCCGTTGGACAAGGTTTGAGGGAGGCCGCCATCCACCTTCAGTCGTCGTAGTGAAAGCGGCAGGCAATCACGACTAAGTCTACGTCGGTTGCGCGATGACCAGTCGGTTCGTGTCATCGATGCGTCGGGACCAGTACCCCGACAAATCGCCCCGCAGCGGTTCGGGCTTGCCGATTCCGGCGAACGGATCTTTGGCTAAAACCGTGATGAGCAAGTTGATGCGTTTGAGGGTCTTTTGGTCCTGAGCGTGCCAGTAGAGGTAGTCTTTCCAGGCATCCGGCACGAAATGGATGGCCCGCATGCTCAGTCGGCGGAAAGCAAGGCGCGCTCTTGCGCGAGGCGCTGTTTGTCCTGGGCGAGCGCTCGGGCAAGCGCCGCAGCATTGGCGGGATTACTGGTCAGATGCAGGGTTTCCATGATGCTGTTGTAGCTGTCCAGGGACATGACGACTGCATCGCCTTCGGCATCACGGCGGCTGATGACGGTGACATCCGCATCCTGGACGACGCGATCCAGGATGGATTTGAGTTCATTGCGCGCCTGGGTATAGGTCACAACTTTCATGGTGTTTTACTTGTTCATAAAGTTGTACAAGTGTAGCGGCTGCAAGTGCTCGACGCAAGTTTGGTGCGCGCTCCCAACCGCTCCACGTCAATGAAATCCCTATTGCGCTCAAAGCCTATCCGGGCAAAATCACCGAATGGCCCCTCCGCAAGGCCCTGCGTAATCCTTCAGGCTTGCCTGGACGGCAAGAAACAGGGGGTTAATCCGCCAGCAAGGTGAGATCGCGCACCGCGCCCTTGTCGGCGGAGGTGGCGAGGCGCGCATAGGCACGCAGGGCCGCAGACACTTGCCGGGGGCGGGGCAGGGCGGGCTTCCACCCCAATTGGTCCTGGGCGGCACGGCGCCGGGCCAGCTCTTCCTCCGACACCAGGGCCTGGATGGAACGATTGGGAATGTCGATGCGGATGCGATCGCCATTTTGGATCAGACCAATGGCGCCCCCAGCGGCGGCCTCGGGCGAGCAATGGCCCAGGGAGAGCCCCGAGGTCCCCCCGGAAAAACGCCCGTCGGTGAGCAAGGCGCAGACCTTGCCCAGCCCCTTGGACTTGATGTAGCTGGTGGGATAGAGCATCTCCTGCATGCCGGGCCCGCCCTTGGGGCCCTCATAGCGCACCACCACCACATCCCCGGGGCGCACCTGATCGCTCAGGATATGGGCCACGGCCTCGTCCTGAGATTCCACCACATGGGCCGGCCCCTCAAACACCAAGAGCGCATCATCCACCCCTGCGGTCTTTACCACACAACCATCCAAGGCGATGTTGCCGCGCAAAACGGCGAGCCCCCCCTCGCGGCTATAGGCGTGCTCCAGGGTGCGAATACAGCCTGCCTGACGGTCGGTATCCAGGCTGGGCCAGCGGGTGGCTTGACTGAAGGCTACCTGGGTGGGAATGCCTGCCGGGCCCGCCCGATAAAACTCCTGCACCGCCTGCGTGGGATGACGGGCGATGTCCCACTGGTCCAGCACGGTTTTGAGGGAGAGACCCAACACCGTGGGAACCTCCGTGTGCAGGCAGCCGGCCCGGTCCAACTCCCCCAGAATGGCCATGATGCCCCCTGCTCGATGCACATCCTCGATATGGTACCGGTTGGTGTTGGGGGCTACTTTGCATAATTGCGGGACGATCCGGGACAGCCGATCGATGTCGGCCAAGGTAAAGTCGATTTCGGCTTCTTGGGCAATGGCCAACAGGTGCAGGATGGTGTTGGTGGACCCACCCATGGCAATGTCCAGGGCGATGGCGTTTTCAAAAGCCTTGAAGCCCACAGCGCGCGGCAGGACCGTGGCATCGTCCTGCTCGTAATAGCGGCGGCAGAGTTGCACGATGAGCTGCCCGGCCTGTTTGAACAGTTGTTCGCGATCGGCGTGGGTGGCCAGCATGGTGCCGTTGCCGGGGAGTGATAGCCCCAGGGCTTCCGTGAGGCAGTTCATGGAGTTGGCGGTGAACATGCCGGAGCAGGAGCCACAGGTGGGGCAAGCCGAACGCTCCACTTCCGCCAGACGGGCATCACTGACCTGATCATCGGCGGCCATGACCATGGCGTCGATCAAGTCCAGTTTGCGAAAGCCGGGTTCCAGGGAAGAGGACTCGGCCAGGCGCACCTTGCCGGCTTCCATGGGTCCGCCCGATACAAACACCACTGGGATGTTCAGGCGCATGGCCGCCATCAACATCCCCGGGGTGATCTTGTCGCAGTTGGAGATGCACACCAGGGCATCGGCACAATGGGCATTGACCATGTATTCCACAGAATCCGCGATGAGATCGCGGCTGGGCAGGGAATAGAGCATGCCGTCATGCCCCATGGCAATGCCGTCATCGATGGCGATGGTATTGAATTCCTTGGCCACTCCTCCGGCGGCTTCGATTTCGCGCGCCACCAGCTGGCCCAGATCCTTCAGGTGCACATGGCCGGGCACGAACTGGGTGAAGGAGTTGACCACGGCGACGATGGGCTTGCTGAAATCGCCATCGGTCATGCCAGTGGCACGCCACAGGGCGCGGGCCCCGGCCATGTTGCGGCCGGCGGTGGAGGTTCTGGAACGGTAAACGGGCATGGTTGGAACTCCGGTCAGGACAGGATGCGTCAAGACCTTGAATTATCCCTCACAAGAGATTGTCCATGCAAACCGGTGAGCCGCACTGGCCAAGGTCCTTGTAGGAGAGCAGCAGTTGTTCGGCGCTGATAGGTTTGGCCACCAGAAAGCCCTGGCCGATATCGCAGCCAACACGGCGTAGCACCGCCAGTTGCTTTTCGGTTTCAATACCTTCGGCGACTACCGAAAAGCCCATGGTCTTGGCCATGGCCACAATGGTACGGGGAATGGTCTCGTCTTCGGGATCATCTCCCATGTCCCAGACAAATTCCTGAGCGATTTTAAGCTCATTGATGGGGAATTTGCGTAGGTAGGCCAGGGAGGAATAGCCGGTTCCAAAGTCATCAATGCTGATCATGACCCCCAAGGCCTTGAGCTCCTGCAGCACTTGCCGGGTATGGGGAATATTCTGCATCAGGGCGCTTTCGGTGACTTCTAGGGTGATGCAGGCAGGATCTAGGGTGTACTGGGAGAGCAGGCGCAACATCATGGCGGGAACATTGCCGCGTTTGAATTGTTCCACCGAGACATTGATGGACAGGCGCGGCACTGGAACGCCTTGCTGCTGCCATTGGGACAACTGCAGACAGGCCTGGGTTGCCACCCATTCCCCCAGACGGTTGATCAATCCCATCTGCTCGGCCATAGGGATGAATTTTGAAGGAGGGATGGGTTCATCGGCGCATTGCCAGCGCACCAGTGCTTCCACGCCCAGAAGGGTTTTTTGCGTCAGGTCCCACTGGGGCTGATAGACTAGGGAGAAATCGCCCTTGTCCACAGCCAGGCGCAGGGCGGATTCCAGTCGAAGGCGCTCGTCCGCCGTGTGCTTGAGCTCGGCCGTAAAAAAATGATGGGTGTTCTTGCCACTGTCCTTGGCCCGGTACATGGCGCTGTCCGCGTTTTTGAGCAGGGACTCTGGATCCGTGCCATCTTCGGGATACAGGCAGATACCAATACTGGCCCCGGGGTAAATGTTCTGGCGCTCGATAAGATAGGGTTTGCGCAGGTCCTCGGCAATGCGCTGCGCCGTTGTTTCTACTTCGCTAACCGTGGCCTGCTCGATGAGCAGAGCAAACTCATCGCCGCCAAAACGGGCCACTGTGTCGGGGCCACGCACGCATTGGCGTAATCGGCGTGCCACTTCCTTGAGCAGGTCGTCTCCGGCCGCATGTCCCAAAGAATCGTTGATGACCTTGAAGTTGTCTAGGTCGATGAACAAGACCGCGAAGGGGTCTCCAGATCGCTCGGCATGGGCAATGGCCTGGCGCAACCGGTCCATGAACAGAGGTCGATTTGGGAGATTGGTGAGATCATCATGGGTGGCCAGAAATTCCACCCGCCGCTGGGATTCCTTGACGACGGAAATATCGCTAAAAATACCCACATAGTTGATGATGGCGCCCTGGGGGTCGCGCACAACATTGACGGTTAGCCACTCGGGATAAATTTCGCCGTTTTTGCGCCGGTTCCAGATTTCACCCTGCCACCAGCCCCGTTTGTTCAGTTCTTCCCACATGCTTTGGTAAAAAGCCTGATCGTGTCGGCCTGAGGACAGCAGTCTGGGTGTTTTTCCCACGGCCTCCTCGGCACTAAAACCGGTCACCAGCGTGAAGGCGCCATTCACCGTTAAAATGATGCGCTCTGGATCGGTCACGATGATTCCTTCCCCGGCCCGATCGAAAACCCGGGCGGCCAGGCGTAGCTGATCGGCGGCATGTTTATGCTCGGTGACATCCGTGGCCTGGGTGCAAACACTGTAGACCACGCCCTCTTCGTCCAGCAGGGGAAAGCGCATAGCCTGCAGGAAGCGCTCCTTGCCGGCGACGGCAGGCAGTCGATCTTCAAACTCTAGGGGCATCTTCTTGCGCACCACTTCCAGTTCCTTGGTGCGAAAGTCGTCCGCAATCTTGCGCGGAAAAATCTGGGCATCGGTTTTTCCCAGGACTTGGGCGCTGCTGACCCCAAAAAAAGTTTCGAACTGGCGATTGACGAACTCGTAGCGCCCTGCCAGATCCTTGAGGGAAACGAGCGACAGGGAATTGTTCATGATGGCCAGTAGGGTTTCCCGGTTTTTGCGGGTTTCCCGTTCCGCGACCAGACGCTCTGTATAGTCCAGCATGACGATGATGGCGCCTTTGGTCCCCTTGGAACGGGTGTCATAGGGCGAGGCGTGCAACAGGTAATGGCGTTCGTTGGAAAAAACATGTTCTTCCGTGGTGCGATTGGACAGGATCGACTGATGTACCATGCCCGAAAAGTCCACCATCCCCACGGGCAGACGCAGGGTGGACAGGGGCTGGCGCAACGCCGCGTTGCTGAGCATGAACAGGGAGGCCGCTGGGCTGTTGAAGCGAATCAGTTCCAGTTTTTCATTACACACCAGCACCGGAAAGCCCACGCTGTTTTGAATGTTTTCCAGATCGTTGAGCAAATCTGCCAGCTCGCCCGAGCGCACCTGCAATTCTTCGTTGACCGTAGTCAACTCTTCATTGGAAGACTGCAGCTCCTCATTGGCGGCCTCAAGCTCTTCGTTAGAAGATTGCAATTCTTCATTGGCGGCCACCACTTCCTCGTTGAGGGCCTGCATTTCCTCGTTAGAGGTTTCCAGCTCCTCGATGACGGTTTGCAAACGCTCTCGCGTGGAGATCAGTTCATCTTCCAGCTCTTGCATGTTGCGATTGTCGTCGGAAAGCAGGTTGTTGCTGTCAGAGCTGGCTGGCAAGGCTTGCGGCAGGATTTCGAAGCACACCAAGAACAGGGGAGTACCCAGCGATTCGTGCGCGATGGGATGCACGGCAAGCCGGAGTTCACGGGATTGGGTGCCGATGGTGATGGGATGGGCTCGCCCGTTGGCTGATTCCTGCTTGTGCTGGGCGTGGTGCTGCAAGACCTGCAGGTCCCCGCGCAGTTCCTTGCGCATTAAATGTTGCAGGTTGAAGTTGGGCTTTCCGGGGAAAACGGTGACGAAGGGCGTGACATCCCCGTAAATGTGCAGAATCTCGAAGGAGCCATTGATAATGATGGAAGCAGGCACATAGCGGCGCATGGCCTCATCCATCAGGCGTCGCTCCATGTCGGGCATGGCCGCTTTGGGGGTGCCGCGTTCCGTGCCCTCTGGCAGCCGAAACGCCGAAATCGAGAGCCGGGACTCTCCATGCCGGCGACGATAGATGCGGGCAGGTTTCTCCACGGTGTCGAACAGGCCATCCTGCTGAAACACGCCTTCCGATTTGCCTAAAAA
>JAJZHV010000055.1 GCA_021804345.1 Pseudomonadota bacterium
CTTGCCGTAATCCGATAAGATCACCAGATCGTGTTGCGGGAGCAGTTCGGAAAATGCCGAAAGCTTGGACAGCAGCACCTCTTGCCCGGGGCTGGTTTCAAAATCGATGCGCAGCAATTGCTGTTGCCGTCCAATGACCCGCAGTTTGACGGTGGTTGCCACCGTGGCGTCCTGATACAAGACCGTGACCACCCCATCCTGACGCAGCAGGGTTTCGAGACGCGCACCGGGTTCGTCCTGACCCACCACCGACAACAGGGTACACCGGGCACCCAGGGCTTTGACGCCCCGCGCCACATTGGCGGCTCCGCCAGGACGCTCCTCGGCCCTGCCCACCAACACCACCGGGACCGGGGCCTCGGGAGAAATGCGGCTGACTTCACCAAACCAATAGCGATCCAACATCACATCGCCCACCACTAAGACGTTGGCAGCCGAAAAATGATTCATCCGCTGGCGCTCATTCATGACACGTTCTCCTCAGGTCAGCCGACCGGTTACAAACGGCCAATGCCGGCATATTCCAGACCCGCCGCCCTAACCAGCGCCGGTTCGTACAGATTGCGCCCATCGTACAGGACCGGATGGCGCAGTCTGCTGCGGATGTCATCGAAGTCGGGACTGCGGAAGGCTTTCCATTCGGTCACCACCACCAGGGCATCAGCGTCCGACAGGGCCTCTTCGGGTGTGTTGGTAAAACGGATATTCGGGTTTCCGGCATAGATTTTTCTGGCTTCATCCATGGCCACCGGATCGAAAGCGCTGACGCTTGCCCCCCGCGCCTGCAGGCCATCGATGAGAACCCGCGAGGGGGCCTCGCGCATGTCATCCGTGTTGGGTTTGAAGGCCAGCCCCCACAGCGCAAACTGGTGTCCACTCAAATCGGCACCAAAGCGCTGGATAATCTTTTCCAGCAAAACAGACTTTTGGCGTTGATTGACCGACTCCACCGCGTTAAGAATTTTTAGCTCCAACCCCTGTTCCGCGCTGGTGCGAATCAGGGCTTTCACATCCTTGGGAAAACAAGATCCACCATAACCACATCCGGAATATAAAAACTGGTACCCGATGCGTGCGTCCGAGCCAATACCCTGACGCACCCGTTCGATATCGGCCCCCAAGCGCTCGGCCAACAGGGACAATTCGTTCATGAAGGAAATCCGAGTGGCCAACATAGCATTGGCGGCATATTTGGTCAGCTCGGCCGATTTCACATCCATGAGAATGAGGCGCTCATGATTACGCTGAAAGGGCGCATACAGGGCGCGCATGATGTCGATGGCATGCGGGTCGTCGGCGCCCACCACAATCCGATCGGGGCGCATGAAGTCATCCACTGCCGCGCCTTCCTTTAAAAATTCCGGATTGGACACCACGTGAAACGGGATATCTTCCTGGCGCAAGGCTAATTCCGCCCTGATGGCCGCGCGCACCTTGTCGGCCGTGCCCACAGGCACCGTGGATTTATCCACCACCACCTTGCGCGCGGTCATATACCGCCCGATGTTGCGCGCGGCTTCCACCACATGCTGCAAGTCTGCCGAACCGTCTTCATCCGGCGGAGTACCCACCGCGATGAACTGAACTTGCCCCCAGGCCACGCTTTGCGCCACATCGGTGGTGAAGGACAGGCGCTTGGCGGCCACATTGCGCGCCACCATGGCTTGTAATCCCGGTTCGTAAATGGGGATTCCCCCCTCCTGCAGAATGTGGATCTTGTCCGGATCCAGATCCAGACAGAGCACCTGATTGCCCACTTCCGCCAGGCAAGCACCGCTGACCAGTCCTACATACCCCGTGCCAATGATGGAGATTTTCATGATGCGTTGAGTTCCTGAAGTTCAGCATTGATCTGTTGTAGCGTGGCGCGTGGATCGGCGCTTCCCGTAATGGGGCGCCCAATGACCAGAAAGTCGGCCCCGGAGGCACAGGCCGCGCGCGGGGTAACGATACGGACCTGGTCGTCGGGCGCAGCACCCGGAAGCCGGATGCCCGGGGTGACCAGCAAAAAAGGCGGAGCAAATCGCGCCCGCAGCACTTTAGCCTCGGCCGCAGAACAGACCACCCCATCCAGTCCTGCAGCCTGTGCCAGGCCCGCTAAGCGCAACACCGCTGCGGGCACATCCCCCTGCACACCGATGGCATGGAGGGTTTCTTGATTGAAACTGGTCAGAACCGTAATGGCCACCAACAGCGGGCGCTGTTGCCCTGCCCTGCTGCCCTCTAGGGCCAAGCGGGCCGCTTCCAGCATGGCCGGACCACCGGCGGCATGCACATCCACCATCCACACACCCAAATCGGCGGCCACGCGACAGGCCCCCGCCACCGTATTGGGAATGTCATGAAATTTAAGGTCCAGAAACACCTGATAGCCTTGTCGCACCAGATCTTTGACCAAAGCAGGGCCTGTGGCCGTGAACAGTTCCTTACCGACCTTGAGGCGGCATAGCGCAGGGTCCAGACGCTCCACCAATTGACGCACGGCTAATTCGTTGGGCAGGTCTAGCGCCACGATCACCGGTTGATTCTGTTTCATGCAAAACTCCCAAGGCAGGCCCATAAGAGACGAAGAGGGCGGGCACCACCCCCCACACGCGCCCCGGAGTGGATCCTCATCCCCTCACATTCCCGAGCGATGGCTGGCATTGAAGGTGAGTTCACCGTCTGCATTGCGGTATGGGGGATAGGTGTCCCACCCTCCACAGGCCGGGCAATGCCAGTGAAAGGTGCGGGCCTTGAAGCCACAACTGCCGCACTGAAACAGGTATAAGCGAGTGGTTTGCGCATGCACCAGATCACGCGCCAATTGAACATCGGTCCGCTGTTCGGCGCTGACGGTGGCGAGTTGGGCTTCCAGATATTTATCCAGGGCTCCCAGAGAGGGGTTGCGATGGAGCTCTTCCCGCACCAGACGCAAGGCGCTTTCAGGACCCTCCTGCTCCAGGGTCATCTGATACGCCACGGCCAATAAATCCATGGCGGGATAACGCTGCAGCCAGCCTTGCAGCAGAGTCAACCCTTCGGCATTTTGCTGTAATTGGCGCATGGATTCCATCAAGGGCGCGGCAATCAAAAACAGATATTCGGGGGCTTGTGCCTCGATTTCTTTCCAGTGGGCAATGGCCTCGGCATGACGCTCCTCGCGCTGAGCCCAGGTTCCTTGCAGCACGTTGGCACGCACACATTTACGATGGGCTTGCAAGGCTGCACGAATATGGTTGTGCGCCGGTTCTGTGCGCGAATGGCTGTATTCTTGCGCCGCCAGTTCACAGTGAAAATTGGCCACCTCCCGACGTCGATCCTCGCCGGCCGCGGTTTCTAGGGATTCGGCCATTTCGATGGCCTTGTTCCAGTCCTTTTCTGTCACGTAAATGTCGAGCAGGTAATGCAACGCAGACACGGCATGGCCCGAAGGGCGCAGATCATTGAACAGGGCTTCTGCACGGTCCAGCAATCCGGCCTTCAGATAATCCTGGGCCAGCTCATAGAGGGCATCGGTACGCTGGTCGGGTGCCAGATCGGTGCGCTCGGCCAGATTCTGGTGCATGCGTGTGGCCCGATCCACCTCGCCCCGGCGCCGGAATAGCCCCCCAAGGGCAAACTGGAGTTCGATGGTTTGCTGTTCGGCACGCGCCACTTCGATAAAGGACTCGATGGCCTTGTCGGGTTGTTCGTTAAGCAGGAAGTTGAGCCCTTTGAAATACGAGGCCGGCAAGGCTCGGGACTCACTGAGCAAATGGCGGATATCGATGCGCGCAGCAAGCCAGCCCAAGCCAAAAAAGAAGGGCAAAACCAATAACCAGTATGCTTGAAAATCCATCACGGAGTGGGCATCGCGTTCCAGTTGCGCATCAGAAAACTGGCGTCATGGTACACAGGTCGCAGGATTTGTGCCACCAACAACCCAGCAGATTCAGACCACTTCCACGGCCCCAGCAGCCTGGGACAGGTCTACCGAAGCCCCATCACGCGGGGAATCAGGGCGCTCCAGCTGTTTAAGCTCGCGCCGCAGTTGCTGCAGTTCGCGCCGCAGCCGAAACAGGGTCGTCATGGAAGCCAGCAAGCCTAGGATCATCCCCAGGATCGTGAAGGCCAACAGAATGACCACCAGCGGCTCGTGCCATTGGTAGCCCAAAAAGTAATTGAGGGTGACCGGCTCCAGATTCTTAACTGAAAACCCGAGTAGGAGAACGAAGAGAACAATGCGCAAAAACCATTTCAGATAAACCATGATGACACCACCCTCCGAATGAAACCGGGAAGCGTGAAGGCTTCCCGGTTACGATCAAAGTTTATCCGCAGATTCCTGATCCTGAAAATCCACCTGATCCCGCAGCGCTTTGCCTGCCTTGAAATGCGGAACGAATTTTTCTGGCACGCGCACTTTTTCTCCCGTCTTGGGGTTGCGCCCCAGACGGGGAGGACGATGGTTCAGGCCAAAACTGCCAAACCCCCTGATTTCGATTCTCTCGCCAGAGACCAGACTTTGGCTCATGGCATCGAGAATCGTTTTAACAGCCTGTTCGGCATCTTTGGTCACCAGCTGACCATATCGGGCAGCCAATAAATCGATCAGCTCGGATTTGGTCATGCAACCTCCTTAGCTGCCCGAACCCGGGTTGCCCAATTTGGCTTTGAGCAATGCGCCCAGACTGGTGGTTCCGGCGTTGACGGGGCTTTCGGCCTGCATTCTTTGCATGGCTGCATTTTCTTCCACCACATCGCGTGCCTTGATGGACAGATTGATGCTGCGATTTTTGCGATCAATGTTGAGGATGACGGCTTCTACGGCGTCCCCTTCATTCATGTGCGCCCGCAAATCTTCCACGCGGTCCCGTGACACCTCGGAGGCCCGCAAGTACCCCTCGATGTCATCACCCAGGTCGATGACTGCACCCTTGGCATCCAGGGATTTGACTCGGCCTTTGACCAGTGATCCCTTGTCGTGGGTGGCAGTAAAGTTGGTGAAGGGGTCGCCCGAGAGTTGCTTGATGCCCAAGGAAATGCGTTCCCGTTCCACATCAATGGAGAGCACCAGGGCTTCCACTTCGTCGCCCTTTTTGTAGTTATGTACGGCCTCTTCGCCAGTTTGGTTCCAGGACAGATCAGACAAATGGACCAGACCATCGATCCCGCCCGGCAATCCGATGAACACGCCGAAATCGGTGATGGACTTGATCTGACCACGCACATGATCGTTCTTGTTGTAGTTCATGGAGAACTCTTCCCAGGGATTGGCGCGGCATTGTTTCATGCCCAGGGAAATACGGCGGCGCTCTTCATCGATTTCAAGAATCATGACTTCCACTTCATCGCCCAACTGCACCACCTTGGACGGATGCACGTTCTTGTTGGTCCAATCCATTTCCGACACGTGGACCAGGCCTTCGATGCCCTGCTCGATTTCCACAAACGCGCCATAGTCGGTCAGGTTGGTCACCTTGCCAAACAATCGGGTGCGTTCTGGGTAGCGACGAGCCAGACCAACCCAGGGGTCTTCGCCCAACTGCTTGAGGCCCAGGGAAACGCGGTTTTTTTCCTGATCAAACTTAAGCACTTTGGCTTCCACTTCGTCGCCAACCGTGAGTACTTCGGAGGGGTGCTTGACCCGACGCCAGGCCAGATCGGTAATATGCAACAGACCATCGATGCCGCCCAAGTCCACAAAGGCGCCGTAATCGGTGATATTTTTGACCACGCCCTTCACCACTGCACCTTCCTTCAGGTTGTCCAGCAGGCTTTGACGATCAGCACCCTGAGATTCTTCCATAACGGCACGGCGCGACACCACCACGTTGTTGCGCTTGCGGTCCAATTTGATGACCTTGAACTCCATTTCCTTGCCTTCGAAGGGCGTGGTGTCCTTGACCGGACGCACGTCCACCAGAGAGCCGGGAAGAAAGGCGCGAATGCCATTAACCATGACGGTCAGTCCGCCCTTAACCTTGCCTGTCACCATGCCCTGCACCAGAGAGCCCTTGGCCAAGGCATCATCCAGATCCAGCCAGGCCGCCAGACGCTTGGCTTTTTCCCGCGACAAGCGGGTTGAACCATAGCCGTCTTCTAGAGCATCAATCGCCACCTTGACGAAATCGCCCACCTGAACTTCCAGTTCGCCACGATCATTCTTGAATTCTTCGATGGGAATCAGGCTTTCGGATTTAAGGCCGGCGTTGACCACGACCATGTTGCTATCGATGCTCACCACTTCGGCAGTGATGACTTCGCCCGAACGCATTTCCTGGTGGGTCAGGCTTTCTTCGAACAAACTGGCAAAACTTTCGGCAAAAGGCGCGGAGTGTAGTGCAATATTCATCATAGAGACCTTCAAAATGTTACTGAATCACCCGTCGCGGCACGGGGTCGGTTAGTCATCAGGAAGGGGACCGGAGGTGTTTCTGCCTGCAACGCGAGGTGGAAACGGTTTGCCTGTTCCTGTCGTTGATTCAGGTACCGGGAGCCGGTGGGCAGTCCCGATACCACGTCAAAATTTGCTGAACAGCCTGCTCGATGGTTTGGTCGGAGGTGTCGAGAACAACTGCATCTCCTTGCACCAAGGGCGAGGCGCTACGCAGTGCATCCCGGGCATCCCGGGCCAGAATATCCTGCAAAAGATTGTCAATGTTAGCAGGCATTCCCTTTTCGATCAACTGGTTATACCGGCGTTGCGCGCGAATTTCCGGGCGCGCCGTCAAAAATACTTTCAGGCAGGCATCGGCAAACACCACTGAACCCATGTCACGCCCATCAGCCACTAATCCGGGAGGCTGACGAAAAGCCCGTTGGCGGGTCAGCAGCTCGGCGCGCACCGCCGGCAAGGCAGCCACCACCGAGGCATCGCGCGCGCAGGTTTCGGAACGCATCAGGGTGCTCACATCGTGCCCCGCCAGCCAGGTTTTACCGGCCTTGAAGTGCACCGTCAATGCCCGCGCCACCCCTTGCAGCGCACTGGGCTGATCTAGGGAAACCCCCGCTTGGTGCGCCGCTAGGGCCGTCAAACGATACAAGGCCCCGCTATCCAGATAATGAAATCCCAGTTGCAGCGCCACCCGCTCGGCCACACTACCCTTGCCCGAAGCGGAAGGTCCGTCGATGGCAATGACCGGGATCATGCGGCCTTCACCCGCAGTCCGACCTGATTGGCGCAGGTGGAAAAACCAGGAAATGACGTGGCTACATTGGCACAAT